>JAJTHJ010000277.1 GCA_021298875.1 Burkholderiales bacterium
ACACGCGCCTTGGGCGCTAGCGGAGTTCGGCTTCCGGGCGATCGTGGCGCCCAGCTTTGCCGACATCTTTCACAACAACTGCCTGAAGAACGGTCTGCTGCCGATCGTGCTCGACGAGGCGGTGGTCGACCGGCTCTTCGGCGTGGTGCAGACGCAGCCCGGCTACCGGCTCGCGATCGATCTGCCGGCGCAGACGGTCACTACGCCGACGGGCGAGGTGCTGCGCTTCGAGGTCGATGGCTTCCGCAAGCAATGCCTGCTCAACGGCTGGGACGAGACTGGCCTGACGCTGCGGCACAAGGACAAGATCGCGGCCTTCGAGCAGGCGCGGCTGGCCAAGTTCCCCTGGATCGCCAAAACCATCTGACGGCGCACTTCGTTCCTGAAGCGGGCAGGGGCGGGGTGGCAAACGAACCCGCCAAGGAACGAGGATGAGCAAGATCGCAGTCCTTCCCGGCGACGGCATCGGCACCGAAATCGTGGCCGAGGCCGTCAAGCTGCTGCGCGCACTGGGCGAGCCGTTCGAGTTGGAGTTCGCCGACGTCGGCGGCACCGCGTACGAGCGCCACGGCCATCCGCTGCCGGAAGCCACGCTCAAGCTCGCGCGCGAGGCCGATGCGATTCTCTTCGGCGCCGTGGGCGACTGGAAGTACGACAGCCTGCCGCGGCCGCTGCGCCCGGAGCAGGCGATCCTGGGCTTGCGCAAGGCGCTCAACCTCTTTGCCAATTTCCGGCCGGCGATCTGCTACCCGGAACTGACGGCGGCGGCGAGCCTGAAGCCCGAGCTGGTGGCGGGACTGGACATCCTGATCGTGCGCGAACTGACCGGCGACATTTACTTCGGTCAGCCGCGGGGCCGTCGCACGGCACCGGACGGCGCCTTTGCCGGCGCCGACGAAGCCTTCGACACGATGCGCTACTCGCGGCCGGAGATCGAGCGCATCGCGCGCGTGGCCTTCGAGGCGGCCCGCAAGCGCGGCAAGAAGCTCACCAGCGTAGACAAGGCCAACGTGCTGGAGACCTTCCAGTTCTGGAAGGACGTGGTGACTGAAGTGCACAAGGACTACCCGGACGTGGCGCTCGACCACATGTACGTGGACAACGCGGCGATGCAACTGGTGCGCGCGCCCAAGCGCTTCGACGTGATCGTCACCGGAAATATGTTCGGCGACATCCTGTCCGACGAGGCGGCGATGCTCACCGGCTCGATCGGCATGCTGCCCTCGGCCTCGCTCAACGAGCGCGGGCAGGGGCTGTACGAGCCGAGCCACGGCAGCGCGCCGGACATTGCCGGCAAGGGCATTGCCAATCCGCTGGCGACGATCTTGTCCGCCGCGATGATGCTGCGTTATTCGCTGGCCAAGCCGGCGCAGGCCGACCGCATCGAGGCCGCCGTCAAACGGGTGCTGGCGCAGCGCCTGCGCACCGCGGACATCGCGGCGCCCGGCGCCAGCCCGATCGGTACCGCGCAGATGGGTGATGCGGTCGTGGCCGCTTTGTCGAACTGAATTCGCTTTGAGTGAGGAAAAATGAGAGTCGGTTTTGTCGGTTGGCGCGGAATGGTCGGTTCCGTGCTGATGGAACGGATGCAGCAAGAGGGCGACTTCGCGCTGGTGGAGTCGGCGTTTTTCAGTACGTCCAATGCGGGCGGTGCGGCACCCAAGGTGGCCGGCGCAGATCCCGTGCTCAAGAACGCCGAAGACCTGGCCGCACTCGCCGCCTGCGACACCATCATTACGTGTCAGGGCGGCGACTACAGCAACGCGATCTACCCCAAGCTGCACGCGGCGGGTTGGAGGGGCTACTGGATCGACGCCGCCTCCGCGCTGCGGATGGCGGACGACGCGACGATCATCCTCGATCCGGTCAATCGCCCGACGATCGACGCCGCGCTGCAGGCTGGCGTGAAGACCTTCGCCGGCGCCAACTGTACGGTCGGCCTGATGATGATGGCGCTCGACGGCCTGCTGCGCGCGGACTTGATCGAATGGGTCACGGCGATGACCTATCAGGCGGCCTCCGGCGCCGGTGCGCCCAACATGCGCGAGCTGGTGGCGCAGATGGGCTACGCGCATGCGGCGGCGAAGAAGCTGCTCGCCGACCCCAAGTCCGGCATCCTGGAGATCGACCGCGCGGTCACCGCCGCCTTGCGCTCCGACCAATTGCCGCAGGAGAACTTCACGGTGCCGCTGGCGGGCAGCCTGATCACCTGGATCGACAAGGATTTGGGCAACGGTGTGAGCCGCGAAGAATCGAAGGCCGCCGCCGAGCTGAACAAGATGCTCGGCAAGCCGCCGATGGGCCAGCCCGGCGCGGTGGTCGTCGATGGCTTGTGCGTGCGCGTCGGCTCGATGCGCTGCCATAGCCAGGCGCTGACGATGAAGCTCAAGCGCGACCTGCCGTTGGCGGAGATCGAGCGCCTATTGGCCGCTGCCAACCCCTGGGTGCGCGTGATTCCCAACAAGCGCGAAGACAGCATCCGCGAGCTGTCGCCCGTGCGCGTCAACGGAACTTTGGAAGTTCCGATCGGACGCCTGCGCAAGCTGGCCATGGGCGGCGAGTACCTGTCTGCCTTTACGGTTGGCGACCAGTTATTGTGGGGTGCGGCCGAGCCGCTGCGGCGGATGCTGCGCATCCTCCTAGGACGAGAGCCCTGATCCGGTCGCGCGCGAGCGACGCCGGCATCGCGTGAGCAGGCGGCCGGCAAGCCGTCGTGCATCGCAATGCGGCGCTTGCTGTGTTATTTTGAAAATCTTTCGCAGCTTCGGCAGGGACGGGGGCATCGTGCGACTCTTCGCGTGGGACATCAAACGCTTGGCATTGGCCAGCGCCGCCGTGGCGCTGGTCGGCTTGGTGCAGCCGGCCTACGGCCTGGGTTTGGGCCGCATGTCGGTGGCCTCCGCCTTGGGCCAGCCGCTGCGCGCGGAAGTGGAGTTGACCGCCGTGGCGGCCGAGGACGAGGCCGCCCTGTCGGTCAAACTGGCGCCCGAGTCGGTGTTCCGCGAAGCCCGGCTGGACTTCAATCCGGCGCTGGCCAACCTGCGCTTCGATGTCGAGCGCCGCGGCACTAGCGTGTTCGTGAAGATCACGTCGCTGTCGCCGATCAGCGAGCCGTATCTGGACCTGATTCTCGAAGCGACCTGGGCCAACGGGCGAACCCGGCGCGAGTACACCCTGTTGCTGGATCCGCCCGCACTCCGCGAGGCGCCGCCGTCGCTGCCGCCCGTGGCTGCGGCGCCGCCGGTCGCCGTCGCCGTCCCGCCCAGCGCACCGCCTGCTGCTGCGCC
>JAJTHJ010000291.1 GCA_021298875.1 Burkholderiales bacterium
AAATCGTCGCGCGCGGCAACGTAGCTCAGGTCCGCGCCCAAGGCCCAGGCCCCCGGCGTGTAATCGCCACTCAGATTTGCGGTAAACGGCGCGCGCCGCACCAGACGCTCGCCCGTGGCGTCGTTCTCGGTGGACAGGCCGGTGAGGTTGCCGCTCACTGCCCAGCGCTCGCCGCGCCAGGAGACCGTGGCTTCGACACCATCGATGCGGGCCGAGTCGATGTTCTCAGCGCGCTGCACGCTCGCCTCGTAGGCGATCAGGTTGCGCACGCGCGTGGCGTAGGCGGCCAGCTCCGCCGTCCACGCGCCGTCCGCGTAACGCAACCGCGCTTCGGCGCTGCGCGACTTCTCCGGTTGCAGATCGGGGT
Organism: Burkholderiales bacterium; assembly: GCA_021298875.1. GTDB lineage: Bacteria > Pseudomonadota > Gammaproteobacteria > Burkholderiales > Burkholderiaceae_F > JAJTHJ01. Next base: position 368 of record JAJTHJ010000291.1, read on the forward strand.
TGCCGAAGAACGGGAAGTACAGGTCGTTGAAGCTCGGCGCGCGAAAGGCGTTGGACAATTGCAGTGACGCCCGCCAGTGCTCGGCGAAGTCGATGCCATAGGCGAGCAAGCCGGTGGTGGCACCGCCGACGTCGGAGTAATCGTCCTGCCGCAGGTTGGCTTGCAGCGCGTGCGGCCCGCGCGTGGTGTTCAGCCCCGCCCAGGCCGACAGCGCGCGCCGGCGGTAATCGACCTCGGCGCCGCTGAAGCTCGGGTCGTAGGCCGTGGCGCTGGCGGTTTGACGCAGAAGCTCCGCGCCGACGATGGCCGCGGTGCCCGCGGCCACGTCGATCTGGTTGTCCAGCACCAGCAGGCTGTTGTTCGCCGCGAAGCGCCCGTTGTTGAACGAGAACGCCTCGCTCGACTGGTTGTTGCTGCGCTCGGTGGACGCACCCGCGGTGAGCCGGGCGCGCCAGTGCTCGGTGGGAGCGAAGCGGGCAAACGCCTGCACGACACCGGAGCGCGAGGTCTCGCTCTGCGTGGCGAGCGGCCCGTCGGCGGGCGCGTCGTAGGTCGTCGTGTTCTTCCAGCCCCAGGCCGACAGCCCCCAGCCGGTGCGCGCATCGATTCTCTGCTCGAGGCTGGCCGATGCCGCCTGGTAGCGATTACCGTCGTCGTCGGGATTGACGCCCGGCGTATACGGCCCCGGCACCACCGCGGCCGGGTCGATGGCCGAGAACGGCCGCGCCGCGTTGTAGGTGGCGGTTGCACCCGCCTGCCACTCGCCGCTGCCGGTGCCGGCGGCCAGCGTCGCCAGGCCATAGTTACCCGTGCCGACTTCGCCACTGAGGCTGACCCCAGGTTCTGCCCCCTTGCGCGTGAAAATCTGGATCACGCCGCCGATGGCGCTCGACCCGTACAGCGCCGACAAGTTGCCGCGGACGATCTCGATCCGCTCGATCGCCTCGGTGCGGATGCCGCCCAGCACGGCAAAGCCGCCCACCGCCGTGTTCAGCCGCACGCCATCGACGAGCACCAGCACCTGATCGCCGCCCGAGCCGCGCAGGAAGAACGAGGTCTGCGCACCAGGCCCGCCGGCGCGCGCGATCTGAAACCCGGCCTGCCGCGCCAGCAGCTCCGGCAGGTCGATCGCCTGCTGGCGCTCGATCTCGCTGCGGTCGAGCACGGTGGTGTTGGGCAGCACCGCGGCCAGCGACTGCTCCACCCGCGCACCGGTGACCACCACCGGCTCCAGTTGCGCCGCGTCCTGCGCGGCGGCGGGCAAAGCGAAAACCGGCAGCAGCGCGCCCGCGGCGCGCCGTGCAAGGGAAGCTGAACTCATCGATGAAACCTCGCTGCGCTTGCCGGCCCACCGCCAGCACCCTCGCCCCGAACGCGAGCGAGGAGGCCGCAGCGGCCGCGTGCTTGGCGCAGCCGGCGCGTTGCCGCCTCCCCGCGGCACGTCCACCCGACCCCGCCACGCAGCGTTGCTGCGCGACTGGGGTGCTTGCGGCCGGTCTCCGGGCTGCGAGCGCCGCGGGCGCCTTCCCACTCCGCCGGGCGGCGGATGCAGTGGCTCTTGCCCGCGGCTGGCCTCGTCCCGCTGGGGCCGAGGCCGCGCTCGCTTACCGTTGCGGGGGGCAGCACAGGTTCGCGCCTAGGCACTCCTGTTTCCCGTTTCACCGCCGGCCGCGTGACGCGACCGGCAGCACCGTAAGCGGCGCTCAGTCTACGCGCGCACCACGGGCGCCGGTGTAGCATCGGCGCATGCTCGATGACCTCGATCAACTGGCCGCCAAGTTGCGCGAGCTGGCCACCCAGTCGCACCGGCTGCGCGCCGAGAACCGCGAGCTGCGCGCGCAGATCGCCGCACTTGCCGCCGAAGCCGAGTCGCTGCGCGCGCGCAACGGCGCGGCGGGCGAGCGGATCGACGCGTTGCTGGCGCGCCTGCCGGCCGAACCCTGAGCACCCGATGGCCACCGCCACCCAAACCGTCACCATCTTCGGCCGCGAATACCGTGTGGCTTGCGCGCCCGACGAGCGCGACACCCTGCTCGCCTGCGCCCGCGTGGTGGACGAGAAAATGGCCGCGATCCGCGCCGGCGGCAAGACGCTCGGCGCCGACCGCATCGCCGTGCTGGCGGCCTTGCAGCTCGCGCAGGAACTGTCGGCGGTGCGCAGCGGCGACGGCGTCTCGGCGCACGAAGTGAAGCGCCGCGTGCGCGAGTTGCACGC
>JAJTHJ010000307.1 GCA_021298875.1 Burkholderiales bacterium
CTGGTACAACCGCAGCCGGCTGCACTCGACGCTGGGCTATGTCAGCCCGCTGCGGTTCGAGGAAATCTGGCAAGCCGATCAGGCTCGGCAGGCCAGCGCATGAGGGCGGCTATGCGATACGGATTCCCGGGGCAAGGTCAGACACCCGCCGCTCCTCTCCGCACATAAAATTAATTGGTGCCCGGCCCCTGTTTGCTTCCGTTGATGGCGCTCATCAATCGCCGTCCAACGGACGAGGGCGGCATCGCCAACCTGTTCTGGAGGGTGCTTCATCGTTAATCCAATGTTCTGAAATTAATTTGTGACTGGCCCCTTTCTGAAGCTTCCGGCCCCTTTTCACCCCGATTAAGGGGTTGCGTCGCCGTAGTGGCTTGCTTGAGCCAATAGCACTCACCTACACCCTCCACATTGCGAACGCTGAAACCTCGGCGTTCGAGGACACGTCGCAGCTTGAGGTTCGGTCTTGCGCAGTGCACAGCATGCACCCGCCACTCAATGTACTCAAGGGCTTCTCGCGCCGCGTACCTGCTGGCGAGTGCAGCGAGCGCTGGCAGAGCACCTTCTCCCCCGCCGTCAACATGCGCAAGCTCGATGATCAGAGCCTCGTCCTCGACCTTGAAGCGACCAAGCAAGTTGGCGCTTCCAGCTTTGAACACAAGTGGCTCATCGCGAAGCACGATGGCACTGAGCTCCTCATTGGACAAAGCAAGCACTTCGTCAATGGTGTAGCCCTCGATCAAGACCTGAGACATCGCGACTGCAACTTGTCGAGGCCTTAACTAACAAAATTAATTGTGCCTGGCCCCTTTTCGCCTTTTCGCTAAATTGGTTCCTGGCCCCTTTTCAAAATTGGTTCCTGGCCCCTTTTCATTCGTGGAGAATGGTAACTTCATTTTTACTTCAATCGGACAACAAATAAGTGTTATTTCAAAGTTAATTTGTGCCTGACCCCTTTTCGCAATAGAGCCCTGCGAATCAAGGGTTAGACAGCGTCATCCGTTGCCACCAACTCGATGCGATTGCCAAACGGATCAGCCGTGAATGCTCTCCTTACTGCGGGAATCGAAGCGTCTTCTGTCACCGCGTAGCCAGCGGCGCAAAGTGTGCGAAGAAGCTCGTCGAACTGCTCGATTTGGAAAGCAGGATGCGCCTTCTTCGCTGGGATGAATGGCTCCTCGATGCCGAGGTGAACTTGAATGGCTGCGCATTGAAACCATGCTCCGCCTCGGCCTGCAAGTGAAGTGGGCTTTGGCAGCTCTGCGAGCCCCAACAGTCGGCCATAGAAGCCGCGAGCCTCTCCCTCGCCACCAGCAGGAATGGCGACCTGGAGATGATCTAGGCGAACAACTGGCATATGCTGAACTCCAAGCGCGGGGAAGGGGCAAGCGAAATGCGAGGCGTGTTGGCGTGGGTTGAATTTGCGCTGTCTAGACGTTCAAGTTAACCGGCCCGCGGAGGCAGGCACTGTAAGGCCGGGCTGAGATAAATTAATCCGTGCCTGGCCCCTTTTTACTCACCTTTTTACTCACTGCACATCGCGCCCGGTCAAGCGCAGGACGAACATCAAACACACCTGCATTCCCTGGGCCCACGTGATCGCATTCCGGCCGTCAACTCAGGCGGGTGCACATAGGTCAACTCACCACGCTTGCCCAGTGTGGCACAGTGACGAGCGCACCTCTCGTTCTGAGATGGAAGCACCGCAACGGCAACAGCAACCGCGAACGCGGCGGCCAAGGCGGCAGCCGCTACGCCTCTCCGCGTCATTGGCGCCTGGTCTCTTCTTTGCAGGCCCCTGTTCATTCTCTTTTTCCAACCATGCTCAGATCTCAACCGTCGCCCAACCGCCCCCCATGCAGCCGCAACACCCGGTCGCAGCGCGCGGCCAGTTCCGGGTCGTGGGTGACGATCACGATGGCGGCACAGCGGCTGCGCGCCATCTGCACGAACACGTCGAACACGCCGCGCGCGGTGTCGCGGTCGAGGTTGCCGGTCGGCTCGTCGGCCAGCACGCAGGCCGGGCGGGTGACGATGGCGCGGGCGATCGCCGTGCGCTGGCGCTCGCCGCCGGAGAGTTCCGCCGGGTAGTGCAGCACGCGCTCGGCCAGGCCCACGGCGCGCAGCGCGTCCTGCGCCTGCGCGCGCGCCTTCGGCAGCGGCAGGCGGCGGATCGACAAGGGCATCGCCACGTTGTCCAGCGCGGAAAACTCCGGCAGCAGGTGGTGAAACTGATAGACGAAGCCCAGTTGCTCGTTGCGCAGCCGGCCGCGCTCGTCGTCCGACAGAGCGGCCAGGTTGCGCCCTGCGATCTCGACCGTGCCGGCATCGAGCGCGTCCAGCCCGCCCAGGCAGTGCAGCAGCGTGCTCTTGCCGGAGCCGGAGGCCCCGACGATGGCGACGATCTCGCCCTGGGCGATCGCCACGTCGGCGCCGCGCAGCACCTCCACCGCCAGCGGCCCCTCGCGGTAGGCCTTGGTCACGCCCCGCGCGACCAGTACATCAGTCATAACGCAGCGCCTCCGCCGGCCGCGTGCGCGCGGCGCGCCAGCTCGGGTACAGCGTGGCGAGGAAGCTCAGCACCAGCGAGATCAGCGCGATCGGCACGATGTCGCTCGCGCGCGGGTCCGACGGCAGCGCCGACAGGAAGTAGATCTCGCGCGGCAGCACGCGGAAGCCGAAGGCGGCTTCCAGCGCGGCCAGCACGCTGTCGAGGTTGGAGGCCACCAGCAGCCCGAGCGACACGCCCAACAGCGTGCCGAGCACGCCGACGATCGAGCCTTGCACGACGAAGATCGCCATCACGCTGCGCGGGCTGGCGCCGAGGGTGCGCAAAATGGCAATGTCCGACTGCTTCTCGGTCACCGTCATCACCAGCGTGGAGACGAGGTTGAAGGTCGCCACCGCGACGATCAGCGTCAGGATGATGAACATCATGCGCTTTTCGGTCTGCACGGCGGCAAAGTAGACGCGGTTCATCTTCGACCAGTCGCGCACTTGCAGCGTCGGGTCGAGGCTGGCGGCCAAAGTGCGCGCCACGGCCGGTGCGCGGTCGAGGTCGGCGAGCTTTAACCGCACGCCGCTCGGGCCGTCCAGGCGGAACATCTTCTCCGCATCGGCCAGGTGGATCAGCGCCAGCGCGCTGTCGTATTCAAAGTGGCCGGACTCCACCAGCCCCACCACGGTGAACTGCCGCAGCCGCGGCAGCACGCCGGCCGGCGTGACGTTGCCCTGCGGCGCGATGACGGCGACCTTGTCGCCGCGCGCCACGCCCAGGATGCGCGCGAGTTCCACACCCAGCACGATGCCGAATTCGCCCGGCACCAGGTCGGCGAGCGAGCCGCTCGCCAGCCGTGCGGTGGCGTCCGACACCTTGGGCTCCAGCGCCGGGTCGATGCCGCGCACCAGCGCGCCGCGCACCACGTCGCTGCGGGCGAGCATCGCCTGCGCGTTGACGTAGGGGGCGGCGGCGATCACCTCGGGGTTCTGGCGCGCCTGCGCGGCCACCGCCTGCCAGTCGGGCAGCGTGCCGGTCAGCGAGACGATCTCCGCGTGCGACAGCACGGAGAGCATCTTGCCGCGCACTTCCTTGGTGAAGCCGTTCATCACCGACAGCACGACGATCAGCGCCATCACGCCGAGCGCGATGCCGCCCATCGAGATGCCGGAGATGAACGAGATGAACCGGTTGCGCCGGCGCGCCCGCCTGCCGGCACGCGTGTAGCGCAGGCCGATGCGCAGTTCGAAGGGGAGGTTCAAGGGGAGGTTGCGCGGGGCGGGCAGGTGCGATCGATTGTATCGGCGGCGCCTTGATTCGCCGATTTCGTAGACGCTGCTAGCGACGAAGGTCTTTGCTCACTCCAACCCCTGCAAACGAACCGCGCCAAGTTGGCGCATCCACGCCCCCACCCCGACCCCTGATGTTTCCCCGGGTTTTCACAGTCGAACTCCGAGGCGGTGACCGAGTTGTCTTCGGGCGGTGGCGGACAAGGGGATGAGTTCATGAGCGCACAGCAGGACGGCCAGAC
>JAJTHJ010000393.1 GCA_021298875.1 Burkholderiales bacterium
ATCGCCACCGTCCGGCTGCCGCTGCGCTTGAGCGCCGGTCCGGCATGAGTGCTCCGGGCCGCTTCCAAGCGCTCGTCCCGCAGCGCGTAGCGCGGAGGGGAGTCCAGTGAGTGCCGTCACCCAGGATCTGTCATCCACTCCTCGGCCCGCCGGCCACGGGTGGCTCGCCGCGCTGCGCAGCACTACCGCCGCCGAGGCGGCTTGGGTCTTTGCGATTGCCGCCGCACTCTGCGTCGTCAATGCATTCTGGCTGCTTGAAATGCTGTCCAAACCGGACATGCAGTTCAAGCCGGAGATGGTGGCGGACGTTCTGTTACCCCTCGCCTGCGCGCCATTTGTACTCGCCGCCTGAGTGCTGGCCGACCGCGCCGAGGGCAGCCGTCTCTCGCGAACCGCGCGGCTCGCGCTCGCCAGCGCCGCAGCGGCGTTGGCCTGCGGCGTGGTGCTGTCCCCGGCTTTGGACGCCGCCGGATTGTTGATCGACATTTTCAAACTCGAAGATCGCGAGGTCCGGCTGCCACTGGCGCTGATCTCGGCATCGCTGACCGTCAATGTCTTTATCGACGTCGCGATCGCCTTCGCCACCTTCGAGATGCTGCTCCGCCGCCAGGCCGCGCAGCGCGCACTGGACGCCTCGGTGGCAGAGCAGGCCGCGCTGTCGCGCAAGGTGCTGCAATCGCGGCTGGCGGCGATGCAGGCGCAGGTGGAGCCGCGCTTCCTGTTCGACACGTCGGTTGGCATCGAGCAGCTTTACGCGCGCGACGCAACACAGGGCGCAGCGCAGATGGACCGGCTGATCGCCTACCTGCGCGTGGCCTTGCCGCGGCTGCGCGAAAGCGGCTCCACCGTCGCCGCGGAAGCGGAACTCGTGCAGAGCTACCTCGCCGTGGTGCAGGCCAGCGCTGGCGGCCGGCCGCAACTGCGCGTGACGGTCGCCGGCGACTGTGCCGGCGCGCCGCTGCATCCGATGCTGCTGCCAATGGTGCAGCGCGCCGTACGCGACCCCGCGCAGGTGCCGGCCGCCATCGACCTCGTAGCCAAGCGCAGCGGCGACGCCGTGACGATCGTGCTGCGCCTGGCCCGCGGCGGGCTGTGCGACGGCGACGACGAACTGCATCGCGTGCAGGGCCGGCTCGCCGCGCTGTACGGCCCGCAGGCGCAACTGCACTGCGATGCGAGCATGGCGGATGCGACAGAATTCACGCTGCATCTGCCCGCACCGTCCGCCGCATGAACGCCCCGCAACGCCCCACCGCCGTCGTCGCCGAAGACGAGGCCACGCTGCGCGCCGAACTGATCGAGCAGCTTGGCCGCCTGTGGCTGGAACTTGTCGTCGCCGGCGAAGCCGCCGACGGCATCGCGGCGCTGCGGCTGCTCGACGGGATGCGGCCGGATATCCTGTTTCTCGACATCAACATGCCGGGCGCCACTGGCCTCGAGGTGGCGCGGCAGGCGAGCGGCAAAAGCCGCGTGGTCTTCGTCACCGCCTACGACCAGCATGCGATTACCGCCTTCGAGGCGGGCGCCATCGACTACGTGTTGAAGCCGGTGTCGGCGGCGCGGCTCTTTGCCACCGTGGCGCGGCTGAAGGAGCGCCTGGCCGCACCGCCGATGCGGCTGGAGCCGGTGCTCAATGCGCTGCCCGCCGCCAACGCCATGCGCAGTTATCTGCGCTGGATCAACGCCGCGGTGGGCAACACCCTGCGGCTGATCACCGTGGACGAGATCCAGTACTTCCAGTCCGACAACAAGTACGTGCGCGTGGTGCTGCCCGACGGCGAAGCGCTGATCCGCAAGTCGCTGAAGGAACTGCTCGTCGAGCTCGACCCGCAGCAGTTCTGGCAGGTGCGCCGCTCCGCCGTCGTCAACGTGGCCGCGGTGGCCGGCGCCACCTGCGACTTTCGCGGCCGGCTGCAACTGAAGCTCAAGCAGCGGCCTGAGATGCTGCTGGTGTCGGATACGTTTACGCATCTGTTTCGGCAGATGTGAAGGCGGTGAAGATGACGCAGCCGAGCCGCCTGTGAACGCCCGCTGCACGGGCTATGAAGCTCCGCTCCCGCGCGCTTAGCTCACCGAGCGCGTAGCGCGATCACAGGCGGCGCAGCCGCCGTCATCTTCACTTCCATAGAATCGAGCATCCCTCACGGAGCGCTCCCCCATGTCCACCGCACCCAAACACGCCCGCGTGCTGATCCTCGGCTCCGGGCCGGCCGGCTACACGGCGGCCGTCTACGCCGCGCGCGCGAATCTCAAGCCGCTGCTGATCACCGGCCTCGCCCAAGGCGGCCAGTTGATGACCACCACCGACGTCGACAACTGGCCGGCCGACGCCGACGGCGTGCAGGGGCCAGAACTGATGGAGCGCTTCCTCAAACACGCGCAGCGCTTCGACACCGAAGTCGTGTTCGACCACATCCACACCGTGCAGCTCGCCGGCCGCCCCTTCACGCTGCACGGCGACTCCGGCACCTATACCTGCGACGCGCTGATCATTGCCACCGGCGCCTCCGCCAAGTACCTCGGGCTGCCGAGCGAAACCGCCTTCATGGGCAAGGGCGTGTCGGGCTGCGCCACCTGCGATGGCTTTTTCTACCGCAAGCAGCAGGTCTGCGTGGTCGGCGGCGGCAACACCGCGGTCGAGGAGGCGCTGTATCTGTCGAACATCGCCGCGCAGGTGCACGTGATCCACCGCCGCGACAAATTCCGCGCCGAGCCGATCATGATCGACAAGCTGATGGCCAAGGTCACTGAGGGCAAGATCGTGCTGCACCTGTGGCACGAGTTGGACGAGGTGCTGGGCGACGACAAGGGCGTGACCGGCGTGCGCATCCGCGACAAGCGCAGCGGTGCGACCACCGAACTGGCGCTGCAAGGCTGCTTCATCGCCATCGGCCACCAGCCGAACACCGACATCTTCAAAAACCAGTTGGAGATGGTCAACGGCTACATCGTCACCCGAGGCGGCAGCAGCGGCATGGCAACAATGACCAGTG
>JAJTHJ010000009.1 GCA_021298875.1 Burkholderiales bacterium
CGACGTGTGGCTGTACATCGCGCGCGAACGGGTGCCGGTGCCGGCGATGTACTACAGCCACGTGCGCGAGGTGGTGCGTCGGCGTGGCTTTCTGGTGCCGGTGACGCCGGTGACGCCGGCGCTGCCCGGCGAACGGATCGAACGGCTGGCGGTGCGTTTCCGCACCGTTGGCGACATGGCCTGCACCTGCCCGGTCGAAAGCCTGGCCGCCAATGCCGACGAGGTCGTCGCCGAGACCGCCGCCGCCCAGGTCAGCGAGCGCGGCGCCATGCGGAGGGACGATCTCACGTCCGACACGTCGATGGAGCGGCGCAAGCGCGAGGGCTACTTCTGATGCGGCCGCTACGGGTCGTGGTAGCCGGCAGCGTCGACGACGGCAAGAGCACGCTAATCGGCCGGCTGCTGCTCGACTGCGGCGCGTTGCTCGCCGACCAGTTGGCTGCGCTGCGCGTGCCGGCGGCGAGCGAGGCGCAACTCGATCTGGCGCGCGCCACCGACGGGCTGGAGGCCGAGCGCGCACAGAGCATCACGATCGATGTCGCGCACCGCAGCTTTGCCACGCCGCGGCGCAAGTTCCTGCTGGCCGATGCGCCGGGCCACGAGCAGTACACGCGCAACATGGTGACGGCGGCCGCCGGCGCGGACGCGGCCGTCGTCCTGGTCGATCCCACCAAGCTCGACCTCGCGGCCGCGCCGATCCGGCTGCTGCCGCAGACGCGCCGCCACGCGCTGCTGGCACGGCTGGTCGGCGTGCCTTCGCTGGTGTTTGCCGTCAACAAGCTCGACGCGGTGGCCGATGCGGCGACCGTGTTTGCGCGAACGCGCGGCGCGGTCGAGCGGTTTTGCGCCGAAGCGGGGCTTGCTCCGACAGCCATCCTGCCGATCTCCGCGCTGCGCGGCGACAACGTGGTGCGCGCGCAAGGCGAGGGGCCGAGCCTGCTCGACACCCTGGAAGCGTTGCCGGCGGGCGCCGCCGATGCGGGCGCGCCGTTACGGCTACCGGTGCAGTACGTCGCGCGCCACCCGGATGGCACGCGCGTGCTCTGGGGGCGCATCGAGCGCGGGCGCCTTGCCGTGGGCGCCGAGGTGGTGGCTCTGCCGGCAGGCAGGCGGATACGAGTCCGGCAGCTTTGGGACCAACAGGCGCCCGTGGAGCGGGGCGAGGCAGGGCGCTCGGTGGGCGTGGTACTCGACGGCGACTTCGATCTGGGTCGGGGCGACTGGCTCGCCGCAGAACCTTTGCCTCAGGTCGTGAGCGCGCTGCGCGCGAGAGTGGCTTGGCTCGATGAGGACGCACCCGCTACGGGGCGCGCCTATTGGTTACGCCACGGCAACCGCTGGACACGGGCGCACATCGAAGCCATCGAGCGCCGGCTGGACCTCGATACCCTGCGCCCACAACCCGCGACCGCGCTGAGGGTCAACGATATCGGTGAGCTTTCGCTCGAGGTCGAGGATCCGATTCCGCTGGAGCGATTTGCCGGCTGCGCGGCCACCGGCGCCTTCATCTTCGTCGATACCGCGACCCTGCGGACGGCAGCGGTCGGGCTCGTGGCGGCTTGAGCGTCACGCCTGGCGGATCAGCTCCGCCGCCCGCTCTGCCATCGCCATCACCGGCGCGTTGGTGTTGCCGGAAATCAGCGTCGGCATCACCGACGCATCCATCACCCGCAGCCCCGCCACGCCGCGCACCCGCAGTTGCGGATCGACCACCGCCAGCGGGTCGCTGGTCGTATCGCCCATCTTGCAGGTGCCGACCGGGTGGTAAATCGTGTCCGCGTGCGCGCGGATCGCGGCGCGAATCTCGTCGTCGCTCGCCACGTCCTTGAAGTGGAGCTCGCGGCTCGTGTCGGCGCCGCCCCAGGGGGCGAAGGCCGGCTGCGCAAAGATGCGCCGCACCAGCTTGAAGCCGTACACCAGCACGTCCAGGTCTTCTTCGGCGGTCAGGAAGCCGGGGTCGATCAGCGGCGCCGCATGCGGATCGGCGCTTGCCAGCCGCACGCTGCCGCGGCTGGCCGGCCGCAGGCCGCAGGCGTGGCAGCTCATGCCGTGGCCGAGGTGGAAGCTGCGGTTGTGGTTGTCCACCATGCCGACCACGAAGTGCAACTGGATATCCGGCCGATCCACGTCCGGCGTGGAGCGGGCAAAGGCGCCCGCCTCGGCAAAGTTGGAGGTCAGCGTGCCGCGCCGCTCGCGCCGCCAGCGACCGATCTGGCCGACGAGCTTGGCGCCCCCGGTGAGCGACAGGCCGAGCAGATCGGTCGAGTCCACCCGACGGTTGACGACGATGTCCAGGTGGTCTTGCAGATTGGCGCCGACACCCGGCACGTCGGCCACGACCGGCACGCCGACTTCGCGCAGGTGCGCCGCCGGGCCGATGCCGGAGAGCAGCAGTAACTGCGGCGATTGCAGTGCGCCGGCACTGACGATCACCTCGCGCGCAGCCTGCACGCGCTCGACGCTGCCGCCACGGTCGATTTCCACAGCGACGGCGCGACCGTCTTCGCAGACGATCCGCCGCGCCAGGGCTCGCGTCAGCAGCGTCAGATTCAGCCGCTCGCGGGCCAGGCCGAGGTAGGCGCGCGCCGCCGACCAGCGCTCGCCGTTGTTTTGCGTGACCTGGTACGGACCGGCGCCTTCCTGCGTGGCGCCGTTGAAGTCAGGGTTGTACGGCAGCCCCGCCTGCTGCGCGGCTTCGATGAACACGCGGTCGAACGCGTTGGGCGAGCGCAGGTCGGCGACGTTCAGCGGGCCACCCACGCCGTGCCAGTCGTCGGCACCCCGCTCGTTGTTCTCGCTGCGCTTGAAGTAGGGCAGCAACTCGGCCCAACTCCAGCCCGCCGCGCCTGTGGCGGCCCAGCCGTCGTAGTCCTGCGGCTGGCCGCGAAGGTAGACCATCGCATTGATGGCCGAGGAGCCTCCCAGCCCGCGCCCGCGTGGCTGGTAGCCGATGCGGCCGTTCAAGCCGCGCTGCGGCACCGTGGCGAACGCCCAGTTGCAGCGATTGCGGTTGACGATGTGCACCGCGGCGCCGACGGGAACGCGGTTGAGGATGCGTTCGTTGCTGTCGCCCGCTTCGATCAATGCGACGGATACTCCGGGGTCTTCCGACAAGCGCGCGGCGAGCACACAGCCCGCCGAGCCGCCGCCGACGATCACGTAATCGAACGTCATCGCAATGTCCAAGAAAGCTTGGCCGGGATTCTCACGCAATCGGTGCCGCGGCGCGCCTTCGCTTCTAGACAGGCTGCTCGAAACTCAGGGCGTCTCATGAGGTCGATAGTTGTGTTGCGGCGCAACGAGTAGACCGTTTTGCGTATCGGCGCCGAGGTGGAGGCAGCAATAAGGCTTGGCCTCGATCAACTCCGGGCGGGAGGCGGGTTGGTGCCCGTGGCGCCACTGCGATAACCTGCGCGCCGTGTCGGCTGCACGGTGGTCGTCTTGAGGACACCCAGGACAGGCATGTTGAACTACGGCAAAGGGCTGGATCGGATCGCGCGATCGCTTGCGGCGCGCCTGTTCGGAGACAAAGAGGATCCCGCTGCGCCAAGCGCACCCACGGATCCGGCGACGCCGCCGCTACCGGAGTTGCCGCCGGCGGTCGGGCTGACGGACTGCCTTTTGGCGGTAGCCCGCTTTCTCGGCAAGCCCAGCACCGCGGCGGCGCTGCAGGCGGGTTTGCCGCTCACCGATGGCGAACTCGCCGACAGCCACGTGGCCGAGGCCGTCGGGCGGATCGGCCTGATCGCCGATGCCTTGGCCGTGCCGGCCGCGCAACTGACGCCGTCGCAGTTGCCGGCCATCGTGCGCGACGCCGAGGGCCGCGCATTGGCGCTGCTGCGCATCGACAACGACGGCTTCGTCGTCGCCGACGGCTTGCAGGAGGCGCGCTGGGTGCCGCGCGCTCAGGTCGGCCAGTGGCCGGACTCGGTCGTCTGGTTCGTCCGCCCGGCGCTGCACTTCGACCAGCGCAGCATGCTGGTGGACCAGACACCCCGCCGCGAGTGGTTCTGGGCGCCGTTTCGTGCCAACCGCGAGATTTACGTGCGTGCGGCGATGGGCGGCTTCTTCATCAACGTCGCCGCACTCGGCGTGTCGCTGTTCATCCAGGCGGTGTACGACCGGGTCGTGCCCAATCACGCCTATGAGTCGCTGATTGCGCTGACCATCGGGGTGGGCATCGTGGCTATCGTGCAGATGATGTTGTCCACGCTGCGCGCCTACCTGATCGACGCGGCCGGCCGCCGCTTCGACGTGCAGGTGGGCAGCCGCATCTTTGCGCACATGTCGGCGATGCGCACGCGCGACCGGCCGCAATCGGCCGGGGCGATGGCCAACATCCTGCGCTAGTGCGAGACCATCCGCGACTTCTTCTCCTCGATCACGCTGATCGGCATCGGCGATGCGCCGTTCATCTTCATCTTCCTGTTCGTGATGTGGCTGATCGGCGGCTGTCTGGTGCTGGTGCCGCTCGTGGCCATTCCGATCCCGATCGCCATCGGCCTGTGGCTGCAAAAGCCGCTCGGCAAGCTGATCGAGCAGACCTTCCGCGAAGGCACGCAGAAGTCGGCCTTCTTGTACGAGATGGCCGGTGGCGTCGACTCCATCCGCGCGATCAACGCGCAGGCCTGGGCCCGGCGGAACTGGGAGCGGCTGGTCGTGCAGAACTCCGAGACGACGCTGCGGGCTCGGCTGTTCTCCCACCGCACCATCAATCTGGTGGGACTGGTCAACAACCTCACCACCATCGCCCTGGTGGCGTTGGGCGCCGTGTTGATCATCCAGGGCAAGATCACCAGCGGTGCGCTGGTGGCCTGCACGATCCTGGTCGGCCGGGTGATGGCGCCCTTCTCGATGGCGGCCGGCATGGTCACCAAGTGGAATCAGACGCGGGTGGCGATGCGGGCGCTCGACAAGATCATGTCGGCCGAGCCCGAGGACGACCCGGCCAAGCAGCTGTTGCACTTGCCAGCGGCCAGCGGCGTGCTCACCTTCCGTGGGGTGGAGTTTGCCTACCCGCCGCCGACACCGCAGTCGCCGCAACGGCCGCCGGTGCTGACCGGGCTCGACCTCGAGATCGCCGCCGGCGAGTCGGTGGCGGTGCTCGGCCGCATCGGCTGAGGCAAGAGCACGCTGTTCCGCCCGGCGCTGAACCTGGTCGATCCCGACGAGGGTTGGGTCGCGCTCGACGGCATCGACGTGCGGCAGATCCGCCCGGCCGATCTGCGCCGGCTGATCGGCTACGTCGGCCAGGACACCGCGCTCTTTCACGGCACGATCAAGGAGAACATCGCGCTCGGCCGGCCCAACGCCACGGACGAGGCGATCGTCGATGCCGCCCGCCTCGCAGGGTTGGCCGAGTTGCTTGCCTCCTCACCCTACGGGCTGGCCACGCCGGTGGGCGAGCGCGGCGAACTGCTCTCCGGCGGCCAACGGCAGGCGGTCACGCTGGCGCGCGCGCTGCTCGCCGACCCGCCGGTGCTGCTGCTGGACGAACCTACCAGCCACATGGACCAGACGACCAAGCGGCAGCCCATTGCGCACCTGCGCGACTCGTGCACGGGCAAGACCACCATCGTCATCACCCACCGACCGGCCATCCTGGCGCTGGCGACCCGCACCGTGTTCGTCGATGCGGGCAAGGTGGCGCTGGCTGGGCCGACCGATAGCGTGTTGCAGCGACTGGCGCGCCCGGCCGAACCGGCGCCGGCGCGCGCCGGCACCATACGTGCGGTTGGCCACTGACAAGAGGGCATCATGAACCTGAGTGCGGAGCACATCCTGCGGCCACCGGCCAGCCTGGGCCCGATGCGCGGCCCGAAAGAAGCGGCGCTGAAGATGCTGTACGTGCTGGGCGGGGCCATGGCGATCCTGTTCATCTGGGCCTCGTTTGCGACCCTTTCGGTGTCTTCGCGTGTTGCCGGCCAGGTCGTGCCCTCGTCGCAGGTCAAGCTGATCCAGAACTTGGAGGGCGGCATTCTCGAAGGCCTGCGCGTGCGCGAGGGCGAGCGGGTCGCGCGCGACCAGGTGCTGGCGCACATCAACGACACCTCGCTCGCCGCGCAGTACAAGGAAGACTAGGCGACCTTCCACGGCATGGTGGCAATGTCGGATCGATTGCGGGCCGAGATCGACGACAAGCCGCTGGCGTTTTCGCCCGAACTGGCTGCCGCCGAGTTCGCCGATCTGCGCCGGCAGGAAGAGTCGCTCTTCCTGTCGCGCAAGGCGGCGATGGCCTCGACGCAGACGGCGCTCACCCAGCAACTGCGCCAGGCCGAACGCAAGGAAGAGGAGTTGCGGGAGACCATCCCGCTGCTGGACAGCACCGTCAAGTCCACCCAGGAGCAGATCAACATCGTGCGGCCGCAGGTCGGGCGCGGCCTGATCTCGCAGATCGACCTGCTCAAGCTCGAGCGCGAGCTGGGCGAAGTCAAAACCAAGTCGGCGACCGCGCGCGCCGAACTGGACCGCGCCCGCAACCAGCAGTCCGAGGCACGCGCCCGCCTCGAAGAAAGCCGGCAGAAGTTCC
>JAJTHJ010000266.1 GCA_021298875.1 Burkholderiales bacterium
CACCGCTTTGTTCGCTCCGTTGTTCACACTCGTCACCGTCAGGCCGCCCGTGCCGTCGGCAACGCTGATCGCACCACCCGTCAGCCCAATGCTGCCGAAATTGTTGTTCACATTATTAAGAAGGATGTCGCCCGCGCCGGCATCGATGTTGGTCGCACCGTTGATGGTGAAAGCTTGGGCGCCGACGGTTTGAAAGATCGATCCGCCGTTGCTCTGCACAGTCAGCGACCCCGCTGCGATTCGGGCGAGTAGCACGTTGCCTTTACTGACCGCATTGACGGCACCCGTGCCGGCATCGATCCCCGAGCCGGTGTTCATCGTGATCGTGCTGGATTTGGTTCCGGGGTTTTCTCCCGCCGCATCGGTGCCGGCGTGCAGGTTCACATTCAAGGCCGTGTTCGTGCCCTTAGTGATAGTTGCATTCGTCGCAAAGACGATATCGCCCTGAGCGGCGAGGGTGAGCGTGGCGCCATTCCCGGTCGCCGTAACGGTGTCCTGCACGGTGATGTTGCCGTTCTGACCGCTGGGCGCGGCGTCGGCCGTGAAAACCTTGACATTGGCGCCGGCCTTCAGGGCGTCGCCGAGCACCTTGGTGTCGAGTACCGCGTCATTGGCAAGCGTGTTGAAGGTCGAAGTGGGCGGAGGCGTGACGCTCGGGTCGGCGACGCCGCCGTTGTCCCGAATCGTCAGGTTGTTCGGGTCGAGCAACCAAGTGCCGCCCCTACCCGCGCTGGCGCCGACATCGACCGCGCCCGTCGTGATACTCAGCTTGACCTTGCCGGACGTCTCGACCTGCCCGCCGTCGCCGCCCATGTCGCCACCGCGGGCGCTGATGGCGCCGCTAAAGCGCGTGGCGTCGTCGGCCCAGACGACCACGGTACCGCCGTTGCCGGCGACCGTTGCGTCCGCCACGATGCTTGCGCCAGCATCGACGATGGTGGTCTGCGCGCGCGGCGCGCCGCCGCCCTGGTAGTCGCCGCCCACCAGTACGGTGCCGCCGCCAGCCGCACCGCGTGCGTCGATAGCTGCTTGGTTAAACAGCCCGACGCGGTCGCCAAAGACTTCGACCCGACCACCCGTTTGACCGGCCGCCAGGCCGGTAGCCTCGATCCGGCCGGTGACAACGGTGTCGCCGCCGCTGGCCTTGAGGGTAACGACGCCGTTGGACTCCGAGATGCTGTTCGCGCGCAACAGGCCCGTCTGGTTGACGGCAGTGGTCATCGCGCCGTCCAGGGCACTGGCTTGCAGCAAGATCCGCCCACCATCGGCAACCACGGCACCGCTGTTGTCCACGGTCGCTCGCACGGCGCCGCCATCGACCGAGAACGTCACCGCGTTGTCGCCCCCGATGTCGATGGCCACGCGCGATCCAGCGAGCAGCGCCACGCTGCCGTTGGGTGCAGTGATGGTGCCCTGGTTGTCGATCTTGGCGCCGGCCAGCACGGCGTAGCCGCCTGGGCCGATGCGGATATCGCCCTGGTTGACGACTGCGGCGGAGCTGGAGCCGGAGAGGACGTAGCGACCCGCGGAGAAGTCGGCATCGCTCATGGCCAGCGTGGAGGCGAGCAGGGCGCCGGTGTTGACGCTGGCACCAGGGGCGAAGTACACGCCGGCGGGGTTGAGCAGGAAGACCGCGCCGTTGGAAGTGAGCGAGCCGAAGATTCTGGAGGGGTCGCCGCCGACAACGCGGTTCAATGCGACCGATCTGGAATTGGGCTGAATGAACTGGACCGTCTCGCCGCGCGCAACATTGAAACTTTGCCAATTGATCGCGGCGCGCTGGCTTTCCTGCCGGACTACGGTGGTAGCGGAATTATGTTGCTCGATGGTTGCCTCGCCGGAGACGACGTTGCCGCCACTGGGTAACGCGATCGCGCTCGATGCAAAAAAGCCTGTGAGCAACGCCGCCATCGCGTGCGACAACCAGCCGCGCACTCGCACCCGGTACGTGGTCCACAGGCGACGCGTGATACGAACGCGCACGTAGCCGTAAATGCGGTTGCGGGGGGCGGCGATCTGGACAAGATTCTTGCGATTCATGACGGCTCCGTGAGCTCGGATGAGTGACGGCGTAACGGCGGCAGGTGCGGCACCTGGACTAGAACCAGTACTGGGCGTTGAACCAGAACTGAACCGACGAGTTGGAACTGCTCTGCACGACGCTGGAGTCGCCCAGTCTGGTGGCGACCCATAACGACAACAGATACTTGCCATCGGTGCCAGCGGCGGCGCCGATACCGACCGAGTCGATTGAAATCGTATTAGGCTGGCCCTGCAACAATCTGTTGGTGGTGGCGTTGACCACTTTGTTGATCTGGCCCCAGCCGTAGTCGTAGAAGAGGGAGACGTTCAGCGGAATCTCGAATGGCTTGTAGTCCGGCCGGTACCGCAGGGCAAGCGTGGCCACGAGGCCTTGGTCGACCACCGCGGTAGAGTCGACCGAATAGCCGCGCACAGCTTGCGGGCCTGTCAGAAGAAGTTTCTCGGCGGCGGTGAGGTTCTTGGACGCCCACTGGCCGTAGAAGTTGAACCCGAGGTTCCAATTGGCGTCGAAAAACTGCACGCGACCGAACTCGACGTTGAGCTTGCCGAAGCTGCCGTCGGTCCGCGGGCCGAATTCGGACTGATCGATCTCGAGCGCGCTCGCGGTATCGATCGAGAGATCGCCAGCGGTGTAGGTTAGACCGTAGCTGGTGGAAGCGCCGCCAAACAGGTTATCGGCGAAGTTGCCCAGGATCCCGAGCCGGAAATCGTTGATCTTGCGGTCGGTGTCTTGACCGGCGGCACTGTCGACGAGATTTTGACTGTCCCAGGCGGCTTGCACAAACAGGTTGTTCAAGCGCGACCGAATGATCGGCTGAATCAGGGACGCGGAACCGATCGTCGCGGTACCAGAGGCGTCGAGACCTTCGAACTGCCGCCCGAGGACATAGGAGCTTCGACTGGCTCCGATGTTGAACTTGGTGCCCCAAGGACCGATTGGCGCACGATAACCAACACGATAGAAAATAGTGTCCGTACCACTGCTGGTGGGCTGAACCATGGCGCTGAGCAGATCACCCGACAGCAGCAGCCGGCTTGCCGATCCAGCCAACGTAAAACGGTACAGCCCCGACGGTTCCGAACCGAAGTTATCTGCGCCGACCCACGCCTCCCAACTGCGGCCCTCCGGTGCAATGGTCACGGCAATGTCTGCCTCGCCAACCGATGCGCCGGGAGTGACCGCGGCGGAAGCGCTTACGCCGGGAAGGTCGCGCAAGAGAAGGATCGGACGATCGAGCCGGGTTTGCCGGATCAGACTGCCAGCGGGCAAGCTGGCGTCGACAAGCGACTGTGCAAAAGACTCCGAAACGCCGGAGCTTGGGTCAACCTTGACAGTGATCTTGCCGACACGGGCTTCCACCACCGCGAATTCGATCGTGCCGCCATTCGAAGGGAACGACTGTTGGGGAACATAGACGTCGGTCAGGATATACCCCGCAGCGGCATAAAAGCGCCGCAGCTTGGCGGCAGCATCGGCGAGACCACCGAGATCGAGTTCCCTGCCGTTGAACTCCGCGATTTGCGCGAGCAACTCGGACTCAGGGAAGACCGTGTTGCCGACGATGCGGAAGGCCGCCGGCCGCACCTTGACGTCGCCGGCCACGTGAGCGGGGCGTGGCTGCACCACCTTGACGTCAGGCGCACCCGGGGCAGGCAACTCGCTGCCGGCGCGTTGTGGATTCTGGATAGGATCGGGCGCAGGCCTGACCTGCGAAAGTGAAGGCTGGGCCGAGACAAGCAGAACCGCCGAAACGGCTGCGACCCGTAAGGTGCGGCAACTGATGGACTTCACTTTGTTCTCCATTGCTCTAGGGCGTCCACTATCAAGGCTGACGGGCGCGAACATCGACTGCGCGGCCAAGGCGAACGATCGATTGCGAAGGATCGGGAGGGGATGCGACGCCACTGGCATCTCCAAGCGTGCATCGGACATCCGTTCGTACCCCCCTCCCGAAAACACAGCGCGAAAGTTGGTCATGGGCCCTCGTTTTCGAACTGGTCTGCGAGCACCGTACCGAGAGACGCCGCAGGCGCCGCACTGCCGAAGGCACTTTGTGTGATAAAAGTGTTTATCACGCGAAATGGCTACCGCGTCAAGATTGACTTCTGTCGAATATTCACGTCCAGCGGCGCGCGTTGGTTGACGACAACGGCCTTGTCGTGCGGCTGACAAAGCGCGCGCTAAAAAACGTCTGTAGGTCGCGCCCCGAGTGATTCGAGTCTTTCACTGCACCGCAAGTCCCGCAGTGCGCAGCCAATAGCGGCTTAACGATCGGCGGCATTTGCCCGCCCCAGGTAAGGTGACCACCGTGATTGAGGACTACGTTTGGATGCGATCCATCTGCCTCGACCGCACGTAACGACGACAACGAAAGACACTATGGCACGACGCGAAATCGCTGGGCGCCCTGCCCCCTGTCAGACTTAACAGAGTAAATGGGTCGGCGTCGGCAGATTACTGGTATCTAAGGTCAGTCTGGGTCGGCGGCGGTCGGTCGATAAAACCTAGCCAGGACGCATACCGAAAACGGCCGCCACCTCCGCCAAGGTGCTGTCCAACCCTTGCGCGGATCGGCCGGCTCAACTGCCAGCGCAATCACCTCGGTGCGCATCATCGCAGCCAGTTCCTTCGCCAACGGGCGCCGGCAGCCGTCGGCGGCCAGATCCCTGAGCGACAGTAGCGCCGCGACGCCATTCGATCCGAACGTCCGGCACCTGCCACCGGAGCTCCGCGCCGCAATGCTCATGCCGCCCCTCGCCTCGCCGTCTTTCCATCGGGGATCGCTTCCTGTCTGGCGAACCCTACCGTCGCCAACGTCGGCGCCGATCCCACTACGAATTCGGCGGACATTTACCGCGGGAGGGGAAGGCCGGCGTGACCATCGACAGCGTCTTCGTAAAGGGCTCGGCAAAGGAGACGCACGCCCTGTGGCGCACGGTGGCCGATCGGCCGCGGGACGGCTTTCGCAAGCAGCCGGCGTGGTGCACGAGACCGCGACCGACTGTTGGCTTTCCGCGGCTGCACGCGGGCGGAGCCGACGCAGATCGACACCATCACTGTGCAGGAGAAATTGATTTCGGAGAGCAAGCGGCGCAGGTGTAGTACGTATCCTGCTAACGATGCGACCATCGTCCGCTTGGTCGGTGCGACGACCTTAGAATTTGTCCGTAAATAGTAAACTGCCGTTCCGAGCTGCAACGTGCGCGGCCTGGGAGCGAGGGGATGAAGACGAAAGAGAGGGCGCGAGTCGATTCATGGGAGGTGACGGACGAATTCTGGCGGCGGGTCGAGCCGTTGGTGCCGGTGCGGCAGCGCGCGGCCGAGCGCCGGTACCAGCGCAAGCCGGGAGCGGGACGACCGGCCAAGCCGGCACGATTGGTGTTCGAGGCCATCGTGTACGTGCTACGCACGGGCTGCCAGTGGCGCGCGCTGCCGAAAGAACGGTTCGGCAGTTCGAGCGCGATTCATGCGCGGTTTCTGGAATGGGAGCGCGCCGGGGTGTTTACCGCGATCTGGCAGGCGGGGCTGGCCGAGTACGACCAAATGGAGGGCATCGCCTGGCGCTGGCAAAGCATCGACGGGGCCATGTTCAAGGCCCCCATGGCACAGGAAGCGGTCGGGCCCAACCCGACCGATCGGGGGGAAAGGCGGCAGCAAGCGGCATCTGCTGGTCGAAGGCCGTGGCGTCCCGTTGTCGCTCGTCGTGACCGCAGCCAACGTGAATGACGTTACGCGACTGGAGGCGGTCTTGGGATCGCTCATGGTCAAGCGTCCGATGCCCGCACAGCGGCGCAGCAAACACTTGTGCGCCGATGCCGGCTACCGCGGCCAGTCGGCGCTCGCCACCATCGAGGCGCACGGCTACATCCCGCATGTGGTCGACCGGCACAAGGAAACCGAGATCAAGCGGCACAACCCGAAGAAGAAGGCCCGGCGCTGGGTGGTCGAGGTCTGCCATAGTTGGTTCAACCGCTTCCGCAAGTTGCCGGTGCGCTACGAGAAACTCGAATGCAGCTTTGTCGCCCTGAACCACCTCGCCGCCGCCATCATCGCCTTCCGCAAGGTCAAATTGACCATCAGCATAATTTACGGATAGGTTCTTAGCGTAAAGCACCGAGCAGCGGCTGAACCCTATGCGGCTTGAAGGCCCTCCGGCCTTGGCCAACACCGAACTCACTCGGCCCCCCGCCGACGCTCATCGAACACCGTGCACCTTGATCCCTCTGGGTATTGGATCCACCACACGCGCAGCCGCGCTCGGAGTTCGCATGCACCCTAAGTTTGCATGCATCGCCCGTGGGCGACGTCGAAAGACCCGCAGTCGGCAATCGCCAAGCAAGCCGGTCGAACGTGGGCTCTGAGTCAGTTTGGATGAGGCGACTCATCGGCGGCTGGCTAGCGCCGCATCGTGCAGTCCTGTGTTTGGCTTTCACGGGCCAAACTTTAGTCGGGCGGTCACCGGCTGATAAACAACGGTGGTGCCCGGGTCGAGGGTTGGAGGGGGGGGAGCCACTTCGCCGGTACCGACTGCCCCTCTACGAAGCGCGATGGGCGACGATCGGCCACTCGGATCTGAACCGAAGCTCAAATCTTCCAACCTCAGCCTATCGGGCGCGATCTTGAACGCTTGCGCGATAGTGGCTGCCCGGCCGTAGAGATCATCCATTGCGCGTTGTATCAACTCGGGCTGAACCGCCTGTCTCGACTTTTGCGAGAGGCGAAAGTCGACCGCCGAAAGCGTCATCGTTTCTTGTCCCTGCGCAACAGTGCGCGGCAGGGCATCGAGATTGGTCGTTCGCAACGGAACGGTTTGACGCACCCGCCAAGCAATTACGCGACCACTCGCGTCGAAAATCGGATCCGTCACCGGCCTGGTCGGTTCGATCTGAGCCGTGGGATCGACACCCTTCAACGCCGCGACGCTGGCCGAGGATCGCTGGGCGACTTGGGTCTGCGCGCGCCGAGCATCGGCATCTTGGACTTCGACCACGAAAGTCACCCACGCCTCGTCGTTTGGCACCTCGATCTCGGCGCCGCCAGCCACCTGCATCGCCAAGTTCTCGGGTCGGAAGAACCTCATAAGGGCCGCGCTCCAACCTTCCGACGGCAGCGCCTGTTGAAGCAACGGATTGTCGAGCTTGAGCGCCGGCTTCGCGCTCACCGAAGCAATCGATAGCGTTAGACACAAGAGGGCGCACAACTTCTCATAGAGGGGACTCATATCGCCTCGAATTCAAATGGACAAGCAAATCAGTATCGCCGCGTCGCCACCAGAGCTCGCATCTCGGCTCACGAGAGAAGAGCGCCGGCTTCGCGCAGAGACGGCCAGACGAAAGCTGGCGAGCTGACCGAGAACGAGTCTAGTTCTTCGACCGATCCACCAGCCGGTTCGCCTTGATCCACGGCATCATCGCGCGCAGTTTCTCGCCGACCTGCTCGATCGGATGCTCGGCCATCAGACGGCGGCGGGCAAGCAGCGTCGGCGCGCCGGCGCGGTTTTCGAGGATGAAGCTCTTGGCGTACTCGCCGGTTTGGATGCGGGTGAGCGCGCGCTTCATCGCGGCCTTACTCTCGGCGTTGACGACCTCGGGGCCGGTCACGTACTCGCCGTACTCGGCGTTGTTGGAGATCGAGTAGTTCATGTTGGCGATGCCGCCCTCGTACATCAGGTCGACGATCAGCTTCAGCTCGTGCAGGCACTCGAAGTAGGCCATCTCGGGCGCGTAGCCAGCCTCGACCAGCGTCTCGAAACCGGCCTTGACGAGTTCCACGCAGCCGCCGCAGAGCACCGCCTGCTCGCCGAAGAGATCGGTCTCGGTTTCTTCACGGAAGTTGGTTTCGATCACGCCGGCCTTGCCGCCGCCGATGGCCGCCGCGTACGACAGCGCGATGTCGCGCGCCGCGCCCGACACGTCGCGGTGCACGGCGATCAGGCAGGGCACGCCGCCCCCCTGCGTATAGGTGGAGCGCACGGTGTGGCCGGGCGCCTTGGGGGCGATCATGATCACGTCCAGATCGGCGCGCGGCTGCACCTGCCCGTAGTGAATGTTGAAGCCGTGCGCGAAGGCCAGTGCCGCGCCCTGCTTGATGTTGGCGTGGATCGACTGGGTGTAGACCTCGGCGTGGCTCTCGTCGGGCAGCAGGATCATCACGATGTCGGCGGTCTTGACCGCCTCGGCGACTTCCGCCACCGCCAGCCCGGCGTTGACCGCCTTGTTCCACGAGGCGCCGCCTTTGCGCAACGCGACCGTGACCTTGACGCCCGACTCCTTCAGGTTCAATGCGTGCGCGTGGCCCTGCGAGCCATAGCCGACGATGGCCACGTGCTTGCCTTTGACCAGCGATAAGTCGGCGTCTTTGTCGTAGTAGACGTTCATTGGAGGTGCTCCCTCTGTAATGGTGAAGATGAAATTGAAGATGAAGGCGCGGCGTGGCCGCGCCTGCTAAACGCGCAGGATGCGTTCGCCCCGCCCGATGCCGCAACTGCCGGTGCGCACGGTCTCCAAAATCGCAGCGCGGTCGAGCGCGGCGAGGAAGGCGTCAAGCTTGCGAGTGTCGCCGGTGAGTTCGATCGTGTACGTGCGTTCGGTCACATCGATGATGCGGCCGCGGAAGATGTCCGCCATCCGCTTCATCTCGTCGCGATCCTTGCCCACCGCCCGCACCTTGACCAACATCAGCTCGCGCTCGGCGTACTCGGCCTCGGTCAGGTCGATCACCTTGACCACCTCGATCAGGCGGTTCAAATGCTTGGTGATCTGCTCCAGGATGTCTTCGGAGCCCTGGGTGACGATGGTCATTCGCGACAGCGACGCATCCTCGGTCGGCGCCACGGTCAAGGTCTCTATGTTGTAGCCGCGCGCGGAAAACAACCCCACCACGCGCGATAGCGCGCCGGGCTCGTTTTCCAGCAGCACTGCAATGATGTGGCGCATCGCTACAGGTCCTCCGAGCCGAGCAGCATCTCGGTTAGGCCCTTGCCGGCCTTGACCATCGGCCAGACGTTCTCGGTCTGGTCGGTGATGAAGTCCATGAG
>JAJTHJ010000231.1 GCA_021298875.1 Burkholderiales bacterium
CCACGCGCAGCGGCTGGCGCAGCGGCACGCGCTGGCGCATTTGGATCTGGACACGCTGGTCTGGGAGCCGGGGGCGACGGCCGTGCCGCGCCCGGCCGGCGCCGCACGGCGCGATCTGGACGCCTTTATCGCGCGGCACGCCGCTTGGGCGATCGAGGGCTGTTATGGCGAGCTGATCGAGGCCGCCGCCCCGTACAGCAGCGAACTGCTGTGGCTCGACCCGCCGCTGGCTGTGTGTCTGGCGCGCGCGCACGAGCGCCCGTGGGAGCCGCAGAAGTACCCGACGCCGGAAGCGCAGGCGCAGATGCGCGCGGTGCTCGCCGACTGGGTGGCGGGCTACGACCGGCGCGACGACGACTGGTCGCGCCGCGCGCACCAGCGCGTGTTCGACGCCTACGCCGGGCCCAAGCGGCGCGTCACCGAAGCCGAGCCGGAGCCGGCCGCATGCTGACCGATCTGCTCGCCATCCTCACGGCCGACTCCTTCTGGATCGCCACCCTGCGCATCGCCACGCCGCTCGTCTTCGGCGTACTCGGCGTGCTGCTGTGTGAGCGCGCAGGCGTGCTCAACCTGGGCATCGAGGGGATCATGGTCGCCGGCGCGTTTGCCGGCTGGTTCACCGTCTACTCCGGCGGCGACCTGTGGACCGGCGTGCTGGTGGCCGCCGCGGTAGGCGCGGCCTTTGGATTACTGCATGGCGTGCTGACGGTGCCGCTCGGCTTGTCGCAGCACGTCTCGGGGCTGGGCATCACGCTGCTCGCCACGAGTCTTTCGTACTACGCGTACCGGGTCGGTTTTCCGAAACTGACCGAGCCGCCGCGCATCGCGCCGTTTGCCGAGACGCATCTGGTGGACGCGCTGCCGGTGCTGGGGCCGATTCTCGGCGCGCAGACGCCGCTCACGCTGCTCGCGCTGCTGCTGGTGCCGACCGTGGCCTGGCTGCTGTACCGCACGCCGCTGGGGCTGGCGATCCGCATGGTGGGCGAAAACCCCGCCGCGGCCGAGGGCGCCGGCATCTCGGTCTCCGCCACGCGCATCGGCGCGATCATGGCCGGCAGCGCGCTGATGGGGGTGGCCGGCAGCTTTCTGACGCTGGCGGCGTTCAACGCATTCTTCTTCAACATGGTCAACGGCCGCGGCTGGATTTGCGTGGCACTGGTCGTGTTTGCCTCGTGGCGGCCGGGCAAGGCGCTGTTGGGCGCGCTGCTCTTTGCCGCCTTCGACGCCGCGCAACTGCGCTTGCAGCAGACTCCCGGCGGCGGCGCGGTGCCGTATCAACTGTGGTTGATGGTGCCCTACCTGCTGTCCATCGCCGCGCTGGTGCTGGTGGCGCGCAAGGCGGCGTATCCGCAAGCGCTGATGAAGCCGTATCGGCGGGGGGAGCGGGAGTAAGCGCCAGGTCCAGGCAGCGAGCATGCTCGGGCATCACATCCGTGGGGCGACGCTCCCGGCCTTCACAAGGCGCGCTGCCTTTGGGTCGTAGACGTACTGCGTGATGGTTCCGTCGACGATGCGCTCGACGGCCTCGTCGACGACAAACAGCGGGACCAAAAACCACTCGCGCGGAACGACGGGCCTGCCAAAGCGGTCCAGGATTTCGATCTCCAGCCGCGCCGGATCGAAGACACGGTGAATGATGTTCTCAAGCTTCACGCGGTTGATGTTGTAAAGCTCGTAGGTGGCGACAACTTCAACGTCCGCGAGCAGAAAGGTCGCGTCGTTTTTCGCGTTCGCAAACCGCGCAGCGATGTTGTCGCGACCCGTCACGCCGATCTTGTGCAGCACGTCGCGGTGTGCCGCGACGGCTGGCAAGTCGGACTTGCTGCGTACCACATAGATGGTGCCGCTTTCCAGGTCGTCGTCGGAGGCGACGCCCGAGAACAGCGGGCCCGCGGTCGGACTCGTCACCAGCCGCGCCGCCTCATCGCGATACAGCGCGCGCTGGAACGAGCGTTGCAGCACGTCGCTTTCAGTGGCGTTGTCGAAAACCACACGCAGCCGGCTGTCGCGCCGCTCGTACTTGGTCACGATCTCCTCGCCCACCTCGGCCACGTACGCCAACTGGCCGCCGACGACAAAGAACTCGCCCTGCTGAATCTCCGCGAGCTTGATGGCCTCCAGCGCATGGACGGCATTCGTCTTGCGGATGCCGTCTTTCAACTCGCGCCTGACTTGCTCAAAAACGGGGGCGTACTTTTCAAACTCGGTACAGGGCTTGCGCCGCGCGATCTCTTCCGCCGCGCGCTTCTCCGCGCTGGCGCGCACGTGGCGCAGGACGGTGATGTCGTCGGCATCGGCCGCGCCGCCAAGCTCCGCGGCAAGCTCGTCGACATCGACCGCCGCCGCGTCCGGCGCACCCGCAAGCAAGCCTTGGCGATCCAACGGCGCCAGCAGTGCGCGGCAGTCCGGCAGTGCACGCAGGCGGTCGAGCCGCACCGCGTACAGCCGCTCGAAAATGTCGCGGTCTTCCCCGTGCCGGGGCGCGCGACCGTGTTTCTCCACAAAGCGCTGGATGTCCTCGAAACCCGCGATCACCCGTTCTTCGCGGGCCGAGCGTCCGCCCTTCTTCTCCGGCGGTGCGAACTCGGCCAGTTCCGCGGCCAAGTCGTCGAGGTCGGGCTCATCCATAGCGCCCCTCCGCCTTGAACCGCATGAACGCTCGCGCGCCTTCGGCCATGCGCCGCTCCCACGCGTCCTGCGCGTCCAGCGCCGGCAAACGGCCGCGCTCCCGCTTGAATTGCGTCGCGCGCACGGCCAGTTCCTTCGCCTCATCGGGCGTGAGGCCGGTGCGCTTGGCGGCGATGGCCGCCGCGACCTGTCTCAAACTGGCCTCGCTCACCGTCTTGGCCAGGATCGCGTACGCCTCGCCGAAAGGGTTGATTCGGTCGATGAGGTCGATATCCAATTCGCGCACGTCCATCGCAAACCGGCGCACCCCGTCGACCAACGCGGTGTTGGTGGCTGCCGGTTCGCTGTCGTTGCCAGCGTTGGCCAACTGCTTGGCCTGCTGCGTCAGGTTGAGTGCGGCTATCGCGTGCTGGCGCACCGCCTCCTGGTCTGCCGCATTGAGCTCGGGGTACTTGTCCTTGACGATCTTGCCCATGCGCAGTTGCGTCAGCTCCTCGGGCACCAGGTCGTCGTCGAACAAACCTCGCTCGATAGCCGGCTTGTCCTGCACAAAGCTGGCAATCACCTCGTTCAAATCCTCGCGGCAGATGCGCGCGGCCTCCGCGCTCCGGGGTTCGGCCAGGCCCTTGATCTCGATCTGGAACTGCCCCGTTTGCGG
This sequence comes from Burkholderiales bacterium, assembly GCA_021298875.1. Taxonomy (GTDB): domain Bacteria; phylum Pseudomonadota; class Gammaproteobacteria; order Burkholderiales; family Burkholderiaceae_F; genus JAJTHJ01. The sequence continues at coordinate 3,287 of JAJTHJ010000231.1, forward strand.
ATTGAAACCGACGTTGCACTTGCCCTCGTCGTAGCCCTCCTTGCCGTAGTCGAAGCCCGGCGTCGGCCCGCTGCCCGCGTTCTTGGGCCTGAACTCGAAGCGCGGGGCCAACACCTGTTCCATCAACAGGCTCGCGGCAATCGCCTTCAGCGTGTCGTTGACCGCCTCGGCGACCGCTTGCTCGGAAGCGTCCGGCTCGGCGATCAGGTTGGTAAACCGTGCGCGGGTCTTGCCGGGGGCGTCGCGCGTCGCCCGCCCGATGATCTGCACCACCTCGGTCAGGCTCGCGCGGTAGCCGACCGTCAGCGCATGCTCGCACCACAGCCAGTCGAAACCCTCCTTGGCCATGCCGAGGGCGATGATGATGTCCACGTGATCCCGGTTGTTCTTCTGCGCCGGGTCCTTGAGCGCGGCGGCCACGCGCTCGCGCTTGGCGGGGTCGTCGTCTACGAGATCGGCGATCCGCAGCATGCGGCCCCCCGGCGTCTCGACGACTTGGAAGCCCGTGGCCGGATCGGTGCCGGCCCACCGGCCAAGCGCCTCGATGATGTGCTCGACCTCCCGGATCTTGTCGCGCGTGCTCTCGCGCGAGTTGACGTTGGGGATATGCACGATCGTCTTCTCGGCGGGGTCGAGCACCTTGAGGATGTCTTCCACATACGCGCCGCCGTAGAAGAAGTAGCCGATGTCCAGCCGCTTCAGGTGCTCATAGCCGTTGAGTTGCTCGTAGTAGGTGTACGTCACCGTATCGAACTTGGCTTCGTCCGCCGGGGCGAGCACCGCCTCGGCGTCGCCGCGGAAATACGAGCCCGTCATGGCGACGATGTGCGTGCGGCCCCGCGCGACGAACTGCCCCAGGTGCAACCCCAGCTTGTTGTCCGGGTTGGCCGATACGTGGTGGAACTCATCGACGGCGATCAGCCGGTCGTCGAACGCCTCGACGCCGTAAGCATCCACCGCGAAGCGGAACGTCGCATGGGTGCAGACCAGCACCCGGTCCGTGCTCGCGAGGAAAGCGCCGACCGACTTCACCTTGCCGCCGTTGTCGTTGCCGGGCGCGTTGCAGAGATTCCATTGCGGCTCGACCCGCCAGTCCGCCCAGAAGCCGGCCCGCGACAGAGGCTCGTCGTGGAAGCTCGCGCCGATGGTCTTCTCTGGCACCACGACGATGGCCTGCCGCAGCCCCTGGTGATGCAGCTTGTCCAGCGCGATGAACATCAGCGCGCGGCTCTTGCCCGAAGCCGGCGGCGACTTGATCAACAGGTACTGCTCGCCGCGCTTTTGATAGGCGCGCTCCTGCATCGGGCGCATGCCCAGCGCGTTGGCTCGCGTGGACGCGCCGGTGCGGGCGTAGGTGACGGAAACGGACGGGACGGATTTGAACGTGTCGCTCATGCGGGGGTCTTGCCCTTGCGGGCCTTGGTCTTGGCCGGCGCGGCCGCGGCGGTCATGCGGATGTAGATCTCGAACAGCTTTTCCAGCCGCTCGGTGTCGTTCTTGAAGCGGCGCCCGATGTAGATGCGCTCCAGCACCTCGTCGTTGCGCTCGTGCGCCGCGCGCAGGCCGGCGGGCATGGCGTCGGGATCGTAGAGGTCGGCGATGGTCGCCGGGAAATGCCGTTCGCGCGTAAGCAGAATGTCCTCGGCGCAGCGCGTGAGGTCTGCCTTGTTCTGGTCGGTCAGGGAGGGAACCGGGAAGGTGTTCCAGCCGAGGGTGTTGGAGTAGCGATAACGCGTCTCGAGCTTCCCGCAGACGGTCGCGATCCAGACGAGATGAACGCGCGAGGCAATCAGCGCGAGGTTCCATAGCGGAGCGTTGTAGATCGCCGATGCGGCGTTGGAGATCACGGTGTCGTAACTTGTCAAAGCGCAAGGGAGATACTGCCTGCGCTCTGAAGACACATTGGGAACGGCAATCGCCGCTGTGCGGCTATGGGGTGCGAATACAAATCGGTGCGGCGTTGCAGCGCTGTCGAGTGCTTGTATACCCTTGCTGCTTGATCGCATTAGACGTACCCGATCGAACCGCTCCCGAAGACAACGGATGCTTCTCGCGGCATCGAGCTCGGTGTCTTCCACCCAAATACACCAGCGGCCACCGCCGTGGATCAGTTCGCGCGATCCGACGTAGCGCTTGAAGAAGCGCTTGGCGCCGGGGTCTTCCGCGATCATGCGCTCCACCTCTTCAGCGGACGGTGTCAGATGCCCGCCATCCGTGGGTTTGTTGCCCGAGTGCATTTGGCTTATTTCAGAGAGGGCCGTGGTTTCCTTGGTGACAATCACCGTATCGGTGGCGAGCAAATACGGGCTGATGTTGGGCACCGTTCTTACGAGACCGTCGGTGAACAGTTTTTTCTCGCCAGTCGGACGCGCTGTTAGTCCGAGAATCACGCAGGTTACGGCTGCCTTATTGCTGGCTAGATTGCTCCAAAGGAACGACGTGTGGGCGAATTGAAGCGAATTCTCTTCGCGAAAAACCAGTGGCCAGAGCATCGCAACCTGTTCGCCTTGCGTAACTGAATTGGTGGCCACCAAGGCGCTCGCCGAACCAGTCAACCGATTGAACTGGGCGACCTTAAGCACGAACGCCGCCACATAGTCCAAATCCTTGTACGTCTTCAGCAAGTGCTCGAAGACCCTTGCCATATCCGACTTCTGTGTTGCCGTCTGGCCGACACTCCCTTGGTACGGGGGATTCCCGCAGATGTACGTCTCGCCCCCTTCGTTCGCAAAGTCGATCTGCGCCTGGTCCAGCGGCGTCGCAAACAAGTCGTCCGCGTGCAACTTGACGCCGGTGCCGGTCGGCGGACAGACGCTGAGCCAGTCGAGCACCAACGCATTGCCGCAGGTAATCCAGTTTTCCTTGTTCAGCGGCAGAAACTCCGCCAGCGCCAGTTTCTCGCCGCGATACAGCACATCGCACTGGTACTCGGCGATCACCAGCGCCAGCCGCGCGATTTCCGCCGGAAAGTCGCGCAGCTCGATGCCGCGAAAGTTGGTGAGCGGGATCTCGGAAGCCCGCTCGGCCTCGCCACGCCGCCGGTTGATCTCGGCCTCGATCGCGCGCATCTCCTTGTAGGCGATCACGAGAAAGTTGCCCGAGCCGCAGGCGGGATCGAACACCCTGATCCTGGCCAGCCGCCGGCGCAGGTTGAGCAGGCTGCGCGGGTTGTCGCCCGCCTCGGCGAGCCGCGCACGCAAGTCGTCGAGGAACAGCGGGTTCAGCACCTTGAGGATGTTGGGCACGCTGGTGTAGTGCATGCCGAGTTCGCCGCGCTCTTCGTCCTCGGCGACGGCCTGGATCATCGAGCCGAAGATGTCGGGGTTGATGCGCGTCCAGTCGAGGCCGCCGACGTGCAGCAGGTAGGAGCGAGCAATCTTGCTGAAGCGCGGCACGTCGAGGCTGCCGGAAAAAAGCCCGCCGTTGACGAAGGGGAAGCAGTCCGCCCAACTGCGGATGCCGGCCGCGGCGCGGGCCGGACCCGGCGGCGTATTCATCGCGAGGAACAGCGCGCCGATGACCTCGTGCGTGTTGGACGAGTCGCGCGCGCTCATCTGCTCGATGGTGGCGGTGAAGGTGCGCTTGCCGATGAAGATGCCGGTGTCCTCGGCGAAGAAGCAGAAGATCAGCCGCGCCATGAAGTGATTCATGTCGTGGCGGCGCTGGGCGATGCCCCAGTCGGGGTTGTCCTTGAGCAGTTCGACGTACAGCCGATTCAGCCGGCTGGTGGCGCGGATGTCGAAGGCGTTCTCGGCGACCTGCCGGACGGTGGTGATGCCGGCCAGTGGCAGGAAGAAGCCAAAGTGATCCGGGAAGTCGGCGTATGCACAGGCGACGGTGGCGCCGCTCGCGAGGTCTTCGGCCTCGAAGTCCACGCCGTCCGTGGCAAGGACGAACTTGGCCTTGGCCTTGGCGGTGGCGGGGCTAGCCTTCAGCGCCTGCAGCGTCCGGGATACCTGGCCGGTCGCGCAGGTGGCGATGTGGATGTTGTTGGTCTGGAGCACACCGCCGAGGTCGGACTTGTTGGACGCGCCCGCGCGCAGGCGCTTGATCGTCGTCTCCTTGTTGCCGAAAGCTTCAAGGAAGGCGTAAGGGAAGTTGGCGGCGTCGAACGGCTGCTCCGCGAGCGCGCTGATGGCCTGTTCGATCTCGACGGCGTTCAACGGTGGATCTCCAATGGGCCTGACGCTGGGTGCCACAGGCATCGTAAATCACGGAGCTTCGCGGCCGCCTTTCGCCACCGCTGGCGACGATCCGCGCTCGCCGATCGGGGTTGCCGGCTGGGTCGGCGCGGGAGGCAAGGCCGATAGAAGAGCCGGGCAGACAAAAAAGAAGCTATGTTTTCTTGACTTGAAAGTCGCAATCAAGCAAACTTTGTTTGTCTTGACTATCGATTTTCGGAATGCTCACCGTCTCCGACCAAGAAATCGACATCCGCCTGCGGGAAGAAAACCCGTGGTGGGTCGCCGGCGCCGGGATCGACCGCGACTACGCGGACTTACCGCGGCGCGCCTACCTGCCGCCGTTTGCGCGGCTGGTCCGGCAGTCGGTGCCGCAGCGCGCGGTATTGCTGCTCGGCCCGCGGCGGGTGGGCAAGACGATCATGGTCTTCCACGCCATAGACGCGCTGCTGCGCGATGGCGTGCCGGGGCGCGACATCCTGTACGTGTCGCTGGAAACGCCCACCTACTTCGGCCAGGGCCTGGAGTCGCTGGTGCGGCGTTTTCAGCGCACGTTCGAGCGGCCGGCGGGCACGCCGCTGTACGTGTTCTTCGACGAAATCCAGTACCTCAAGGGCTGGGAGGTACACCTGAAGTCGCTGGTGGACTCGCAGCGCGCCTGCCGCTTCGTGGCCACGGGCTCGGCGGCGGCGGCGCTCAAGCACAAGAGCAGCGAGAGCGGCGCCGGGCGCTTTACGGAGTTCGTGCTGCCGCCGCTGACCTTCTTCGAGTACCTGCGCTTTACCGGCGCGGAAGACGGGCTGATTGGCGTGGCCGAAGATCGCGACGAGGCTGCGCGCTTCCGCGCGCTGGATGTCGTCGGGCTAAACGAGGCGTTTGTCGCGTACCTGAACTTCGGCGGCTACCCCGAGGCGGTGTTCTCCGAGGCCGTGCGGCGCAACCCGCGCCGCTACATCAAGAGCGACATCATCGACAAGGTGCTGCTGCGCGACCTGCCGAGTCTGTACGGCATTGCCGACGTGCAGGAACTCAACGCGCTGTTCAACACGGTCGCCTACAACTCGGCGGAAGAGATCGGCCTCGAAGGGCTGGCCAAGTCCAGCGGGGTGAGCAAGCCGACGCTGGTCAAGTACCTCGACTATCTGGAGGCGGCGTTCCTGATCAAGCGCATCCGGCGCGTGGACGAGAACGCGGCGCGCTTCCGCAAGGCGATGACGTTCAAGGTGTACCTGACCAATTCGACGATGCGCGCGGCGTTGTTTGCGCCCTTGACCGCCGAGCACCCGGCCATCGGCCATCTGGTCGAGACGGCAGTGTTCAGCCAGTGGTTGCACAACGACGCCTACATCGAGTCCCTGCACTACGCGCGTTGGA
>JAJTHJ010000203.1 GCA_021298875.1 Burkholderiales bacterium
AGACGGTGATCTCGGGCCGCCCCGGCGGCATGGCCGACTGGCGCGAGCGGCTCTTTGCCTGGATGATGCACAACGCCCAACCGGCCTCGGACTTCTTCCGCATGCCGCCGCACCGCGTGATCGAGATCGGCACGCAGGTGGTGATCTGAACGGATCACGGATCACCGATCACCGATCACCGATCACAGCCCGCCCAGACATACGTACTTGACCGTCAGATACTCCTCGATCCCGTACTTGCTGCCCTCGCGGCCGAAGCCGGATTGCTTCATACCGCCAAAGGGCGCGACCTCGGTCGAGATGATCCCGGTGTTCACCCCCACCATGCCGAACTCCAGCGCCTCGGCCACGCGCAGCACCCGACCGATATCGCGCGAGTAAAAGTAGGCGGCCAGGCCGTATTCGACGCTGTTGGCGGCGGCGAGCGCCTCGGCATCGTTGGCGAACTTGAACACCGGCGCCACCGGGCCAAAGGTCTCCTCGCGCGCGACAAGCATTTCGGCCGTCACGTCGGCCAGCACGGTGGGCGCGTAGAACGTGCCGCCCCGCTCGTGCCGCGCGCCGCCCGTCAGCACGCGCGCACCTTGCGCCACGGCGTCGGCCACGTGCGCCTCAACCTTGGCGAGCGCGTTGGCGTCGATCAGCGGCCCCTGGGCCACACCAGCCTCGAAGCCCGAGCCCACCTTCAACTGCGCCGCGCGCGCCGCGAGCTTGGCGACGAATTCCTCGTACGCGTCCGCATGCGCAAAGAAGCGATTGGTGCAGACACAGGTCTGGCCGGTGTTGCGGTACTTGCTGGCGAGCGCGCCTTCGACTGCCGCGTCCACGTCGGCATCGCCGAAGACGATGAAGGGCGCGTTGCCGCCCAGTTCCAGCGACAGCTTCTTCAGCGTCGGCGCGCACTGCTGCATCAGGATGCGGCCGACCTGCGTGGAGCCGGTAAACGACAGCTTGCGCACGACCGGCGAGTCGCACAAGACCTTGCCGATCTCGATCGAACGCACCTCGTCCGCCGGCAGCACGTTGAACACGCCCGCCGGCAGCCCCGCGCGCTGCGCGAGTTCCGCCAGCGCGAGCGCGGACAGCGGTGTTTGCTCGGCCGGCTTGACTACCACCGTGCACCCTGCCGCCAGCGCCGGTGCGCACTTGCGCGTGATCATCGCGTTGGGAAAATTCCACGGCGTGATCGCCGCGCAGACGCCGACCGGCTCCTTGAACACCAGGATGCGCTTGTCCGCCGCGTGGGTCGGGATCGTGTCGCCATAGATGCGCTTGCCTTCCTCGGCAAACCACTCGATGAAGCTCGCGCCGTAGGCGATCTCGCCGCGGGCCTCCGCCAGCGGCTTGCCCTGCTCGGCGGTCATCAGCCGCGCCAGGTCTTCCTGCGCGGCCAGCGTCAGCTCGAACCACTTGCGCAGGATGGCGGCGCGCTCCTTGGCGGTCTTGGCGCGCCACGCCGGTAGCGCGTACGCGGCTGCATCGATCGCGCGGGCCGCCTCGGTTGCGCCGCAGTTGGCGACCTCGGCCAGGTGCGCGCCGTCGGCCGGGTTGCGCACGGCAAAGCGGCCGTGGCTGCCGTCGGCCCACTGGCCGTCGATGTAGGCTTGCGTTTGGAGCAGGGCGGGGTCGGCGAGTGTGAGCGTTGCGTTCATGGGCGGCGGAGGTTCGACTTCAATCGCGGCAGGATAGCCCAGCACCCGCGGCGCGCGGGAACCGACGCATCGGGCGCGTGTCTGCCATTGGTTTGCTAGCCTTGCGCCATGCCGATGAACCGGTTTTTCGCTCGTGCGCTGCTCGCGGCGGCGCTCGCCGCAGTGTCTGTCGCTTCTGCGGCCGACCTTGCCGGTCTGCGTGCTGCGCAGGATGCCCGCCTGCAGCAAGGGCTCGAAGAGGCGCTGCGCGGTCTGCATCTGGATCGCGCGGCGGAAGCCGGCCGCTTATCGGTCGCCGTGGTGGACGTGACGCGCCCGGACGCGCCGCGGCTGGCGATGGTCAACGGAGACCGGATGATGTACGCGGCGAGCATGCCCAAGGTCGGCATCCTGCTCGGCGCGCTGGCCGAGGCCGAGGCCGGCCGCTTTGCGCTGACCGCCGAGCGGCGCGCGGCGCTGGAGAACATGATCCGCTACTCCAGCAACACCGATGCGACCCGTGTGCTCAACTGGGTCGGGCCGGCGCGGCTGCTGGAGATTCTGCAATCCGACCGCTTCGACCTGTACGACCCGGCAGTCGGCGGCGGGCTGTGGGTCGGCAAGGGTTACGACAGCGCGGTGGCGTTTCGGCGCGACCCGATCGGCAACTTCTCGCACGGCGCGACCGCCTATCAGGTGGCGCGGCTGTACACGCTCCTGGCCGCCGACAAGCTACTGCGCCCCGACCTAAACGCGACGATGAAAGAGGTGCTGTCGCGGCCCGGCATCCACCACAAGTTCGTCGCCGGGCTGGACGCGCGGCCGGGCGCGCGGATCTTCCGCAAGTCCGGCACCTGGCGCGACACGCATGCCGACAGCGCGCTGGTCGAATACGGCCCTTACCGCTACGTAGTGGTGGCCATCGCGCAGGACCCCGCCGGCGGCGATTGGTTGAAGCGCCTGGCGGCCCCGCTGCACGACCTGATCGTCCGCGGCCCGGCGCCATACTGACTTTCGCGTTGCCGGTGCGATCTGGGCGCACCGGCAGCCGCGGGCGCCAAACTGCAACGAGGAGAACTCGATGAACGGCATGGGCTGAATCGCATTTCTGGTCATCGGCGCGCTGGCGGGTTGGATCGCCGGCAAGCTGATGCGCGGCGGCGGCTTTGGTCTGCTGGGCAACATCGTGGTCGGCGTGATCGGTTCGCTGGTCGGCCGTTTTCTGTTCGGGCTGCTGGGCTTGAGCAGCGTGGGCTTCATCGGCTCGCTGGTGACGGCCACTGTGGGCGCGGTCGTGCTGCTGTTCGTGGTCGGCGTGCTCAAGAAGGCGTGAGCCAAAGGCGTGAACCGGGAACCCTGTTTTTTCAGAGAAAGCGATCGATGGCAAGCAAAGCGGCACTGAAGAGCAAGATGGAAGCGAAGCTGGAACTCGCGCAGGCGAAGCTCGCCACGACCAAGGCGCGCGCCAAGGTGGCGGCGGCCGATGCGCGGATCGATCTGGCCAAGCGCACCGGCGAGATGGAGCGCGGCCTGAAGACGGCGCAGGCCAAGCTCAAGCGAGCGGGGCGCGCCGGCGAACGCCGCATCGAACAGCTGAAGGGCGATGCGCAAGGCGCGTGGAAGTCGTTGTCGGCGGCCGTGAAAAAGTCGGTCCGCACGGTGGCGAAGAAGGCCGCGGCGGTCGAGCAGGCGGTCGAGCGCAAGATCGCCGCCGCCAGAAAGCCGGTAAAGAAAGCGGTCGCGAAGAAGACCGCGAGCAAGACCAAGGCGCGACGCTGAACGGTCGCCGCGAGGCCATCGCGGCGGCGCGGGCGCGCAGCCCGGTCTGTGCCGCCGCTACCGGGGCGCCGCTTCCAGCTTGCGATGCAACTGGGTGGCGAGCGTCTGGTGCTCGACCGCCGAGTTCTTGCGCAATATGTTGGTGACCAGCGTGCTCATATAAAAGAGCTTGGTGGTTCCCGCCGGCGCCTCGACGATGGTGGCCGAGTTCATGTAGTTCTTCACGTTGCCGGCGTAGGGCTTGCAGACGAAGCCAGGCTCCTTCGCACACTCGAAGAGCGACCCCGACTTGAAGTACACCGCCGCGTCCGCCAGCGCCGGTGAGGACGCGTAGCGGATGCGCCGCTCGGTCACGTACAGCAGCCGCTTGATCTCCAGGCTGGAGAAGTCATCGACAATGCGGCCCTGCTCCAGCCGCAGCACGAAGCGCATCAGCTCGCGCGCGGTGCCGTAGCTGTCGCCGGCGCCCGGCACGCGTTGCTTGCCGCCGGCGGTGAAGAAACTGCCCTGCCGCAGTTGCTCGATGTTCAAGCCGTTGGCGGTGATGGGCGCCACGAAGGTCTGCTCGTAGAGCGCGGTCAGTTCGCTCTTGGGCGTCTGCGCGAAGAAGGCCTTGATCTCCGCTTCCGGCCGCGGGTAGTTCTTGCCGAAGCGCTTGAGCAGCATCGCTTCGCGCATCATCATGCCGGCCGCGGAATTGGAGCTGGGCGACAGCATCCAGTCGAGCCACTCGTAGAGTGTCGCCTTGTCGCCGATGCGCACCGCGCGGCGCGTCAGCGTGCGGGTGGCGGGGTCGTAGATGCGCACGGTGTGGGAATCTGTTTGCGAGAACTCGTCGGCAGTGACTACCGTACGTCTGAGCAGCTTACGGCGCGCTTCGATGTCGTTCGGGTAGGCGTCGGCCAGCGCCTGGAAGAAGGCGAGCGCCACCACCAGCTTGCCCACGCTGCCGACGTTCTGCTTGTGGTCGGCGCGGTGCTCGGCGTAGCGCGGGCGCTTGGGGTCGGACAGATCCAGCACGGCCAGTCCAGAGGCATCCATGTCGCCGGTCAGCACCGACGCGACTTCGCGCGTAAAGGCCGGGTCGGGCGCCGGCAGATCGAAAGTCTGCCCACGCAGCCGCAGATCGACCTGCGTGGTGTTGAGCAAAGCGCCGGGCGGCTGCTTGCCGTCGTTGATCGCACCGGTTTGCGCCAGGCGCGTGCTTTCCAGCCGGCGGATGCCGGTGGAGTCGTAGGCGTCGAGGGGGTAGGCGAGGGCGGTCGTGGCGGCGAGTAGCAGGGCTGCCGTGGCAAGCGCTCGGCGCCCCCACCCCAGCCCTCCCCCGCAGGCGGGGGAGGGAGCAAAAACTCCCTCCCCTGCGCAGCGGGGGAGGGCTGGGGTGGGGGCGACGGTATCGGCGAAGGCTCCAGCCCCGGCCATCGGCAAGCTGCTCATCATCGCGCACTCTCCCTCAAGTCGATCGTCCGCGCGAGGTTCGCGCGCAATCCCTGGTCCATCTGCTGCAAATACGCCGACGCTCGCGCCGCACGGCTCTCGTTGAACGGTCGGATCTGCAACAGCCACATCCGCCCGCCAACGAAGCCGAACTCCACGTCGGCTGCGACCGGCTTGCCGTCCTCGCCCAGTTGCGGGAACTGGCGCGGGATCGCATCGGCAAACTCGATCAACTGCCGCGCCTCGCCGGGTTTGAGCAGCGTCTCGGCGCCGCTCACCGGCAGTCGCTCGATGCCGCCCTTGGGCGAGGGCACCATCTTGCGCGGCGTGGTCGCACTCGCCATCAGCCGCAGGTTACCGGTGGCGCGTGCGATGCGCACCGACTCGGCAGCCTGCCCCTCGACCGCGCCGCCCACGCCTTCGTTGACAGCGACCGACAGGATGCCGGGGCCACCCGTATCCACGTCCTGCGTGATCATCACGCCGGAGATGTCCGACGGCACCGTGCGCAGCAGCAGTACCGCCGGGTACAGATGCTCCGGCCCCTTCATGTGCGCCTGTCGCCAAGCCCAGGCGCGCGGCGTGTAGGGCGAGGCCCAGACTTCGTTGAGCGCGCGGATGAGGTTGTCGAAGCCCACGACGTTGAACACGGTCAGGTTCATCCCTGCGCCGGTGAAGCCCGGCAGGTCTTCGGCATTGGTGTCGGAGCGGACGAACACGCCGCCGTTGAAGTCCCCGCCAAACTCGCGCGCCATCGCCTCGCGCAGCTTGCGGCGGAACTCGGGGCCGGGGTCGGTGCTGACGACAATCGAGTAAATCTCGGCGCGCAGCTTTTCCCCGGCCGCCGCGGCCTGGGGCGAGCCGGGCGGCAGGGACTCAAGCTGGCGAAAGCTATCGACCATCCACTGATACACCGTGCGATTGCCGTCGCGGTAGGGCTTATCGAGCACGGCCTGCTTGTACAGGCCAAAGGGGATCGCCACCCCCGGCGCAACGCGGTCGGGGAAGTGCGATTTCAATTCGCCCAACTTTGCCGCCTTGGGGCCGACGATGCGGCCGGAGTCCGCCGCGCGCAGCTTGTCGAGGCTGATGAAGTCGCGTTGGCTGAGATCGAGCTTCTTGAGATCGACCTCGAACACCACGTCGGCGGCGGCGGTCTTCTGTGTGCCGAAGGCCGCATCCCACTGCGGGCCGTCGGGCGCGATCTCCACGCGGCCGGCGGCGCTGACCGCCAGCACGATGCGCTGGCCGTCGTGCTTGCGCAGTTCGGGCAGCAGCGACTCGTCCACCGCCACGTTGGGGATGCCCAGGTTGCGCGCCAGCAATTGCACGTGCGAGATCGGGTTGCCCGCACCGGCGGTGAGGATGCCAGCGACCGGCGGCAACTCGGAGACGGTTTCCGGCAGCAGGTAGATGCCGTCGGGCTTGAAGTCGCCCACGCGCCGCATGTCGGGCGACGCGCGCAGCACGCCGCGCGCCAGCCCCGGGTTGAGCGCATTGAAGCCCGTGCCGCGCTCGGCGCCAAAGAGCTTGTGCTGCACGCCGGCGGCATGGTTGGCGTCGCGCGCCAAGAGGTCCAGCGTTTGCGAGTAGAAAAAGAGCGGGCTGCCGCGCAACTGGTCCTGGCCAAAACCGTGCGCCAGCGGCTCGATCTCGCCCAGCTTGGCCATCGCCTCGCCAAAGTGCAGCGCGAGCGCCTGCGTGCCCCAGCCGGGCACCAGTCCCAGATAACGCAACGCGCGCAGATAGTCGCCCAGCGCAATCTGCTCGACCTTCAGCTTGGCGAGCGACTCGCGCAGCGCCGCGCGCTCGCGCCCGTTGACCATGCCGGCGCCGTAGGCGGCTGCGACCGCGCCGCCGAGCAGCGCGATGTCGGTGGCGCGCGGCACGCGCTCGGTGGCCGCGCGCAACTCGGACGCGGCGCGGAAGTGCTCGGCCTCCACCGCCAGCGACAGGTCGAGTACGCGCAGCCGCGCGCTCGCCTGCGGCAGCTTGGGCAGCGCATCGCGCAGATCGGCCAAGAGCCACGCGCTGGTGAGGAAGCGGTTGCCCGCGCTCTTGTCCTTCAGCCAGGCGCTGCGCGCATCGCGCAATGTTTGCTGCACGGCCGGCACCGGCAGCGCCTGCGCAGCGGCTTCCAGTTGCTGGTCGAGCGGTGTGGGGGCATACAGCGCGTCGATGGCGGTGGCGAGTTCCTTTGCGGCGTTCGCCAGCGCCGGGTCCTTGGCGCGTGCCGCGTACTCGCGTACGGCGGTCGCGTCGCTAGCCGCTGGGCTGCCGTGGATCTTCACCCGCAACGGCGCGAAGCTCGCGTCGCGGTCGGCCAGCGCCGCGGCTTGCTGCCGCACCTTTTGTGCCGAGGCGTTGTCCGCGCCATGCGGCAGCAGTCGCACGCCGGTGCGCAAGGCGAGGAAGCGGCGGCCGATCCACTCGTCGCGCGCGGCCATCGCCACCAGCAGCGCGCGGGCGAACTCGCGTTCGTCCTCCTCCTGGATCGCGCCGCGGTAGAACTGCGCGCGCCGCATGATCCAGCCGTTGTCGGTGGCGATGAGATAGCGCTCGACCAACCACTGCGCGTAGTCGTCGGCAAAGCCGGGCACGGCGACCGCGCTTTGCACGTCCATGCCGGCGAGCAGGGTGGCGATCAGATAGCCCTTGCCGCGCAGCTCCAGCGTGCGCTCGCTCCACTGCCCGTGCTGCCAGCCGGCGTCGCGCTTGGCGCAGGCAAAGTCGTTGGGCGGCAGCACGCGGCCGTCTTTGCAGAACCACTTGATCGCTGCAAACGGGCCGCGCGGGGATTCCTTCATCTCCGCGATCCAGGCGCGGTAGCGGGTTTCGCCGCCGGGCGCGGTGGCGGTGGCCTGGGCCGTGCCGGCGGCGGCCGTGCACAAGGCGGCACCGAGCAGGGCGGCAAAGCGGGAAGCGAAGCGAGAGGTCATGAACGGAAGCTTTCGAGCGGAAGAATCACGGGGAACCCGGCGTTGCGGCATCGATGCCGCGCAGCACCGGCCAATGGAGTACGTCGTGCCAGACCGACCAGCGGCGGCGCGGCGGGTTGGCGCCCTGGCCCAGCACCCAGTAGTCGTGCGCGCGCCGCAGCGCGCCGGACGAGCGTTGCAGTTCCAGCCAGTTGTCGATGAAGGCCGCCAACTCGGAATGGCCGCTGCGCATGGCAATGCCGACCGGGACCGCCGGCGGATGCGGCTGCGGTACCACCACCGAGTACTGCGGATGCAGCAGCGACAGCGCGGCGGCCTCCTGCGCCAGCATCGCCATCGCATCCACTTCGGGGTGCCGGCCGCGGAAAAAGTCGCGCGGTGCGCCGATCGTGACGAAGCCCAGGTCCACACCCGGCAGCGCCGCGCGCAGCTTGTCACGCACGGCCGCATCTTCGGTGGCGATGCCCAGCACCAGCAGCCCGCGCCGACGCATCGCCGCGGCGGTGGCGAAGTCGTGCCGCTGCGCATCGGGCACCGCGAAGCCGATGATGCCGTCCAAATACGGGCGCGAGTAATGCAGTTGCGCCAGCAGCCGGTGCAGATAGGGCAGGCTCATGATGACGTCGATGCGGTCGGCCGCCAGCAGCGCCACCAGCTCCGCCCAGGGCGCGCCGTAGAACTCGAGTTGCGCGACCCCCAGGTCGCGCGCCAGTGCGCCCGCCAGTTCGACGTCCATGCCGACCAGCGCACCGTCGCGGTTGCGGAAGCTGAAGGGCGGGCGGTCGATCACGTAGCCGACCCGCAGCGCGCCGCGCGCGCGGATGCGCTCGAACGCGCTGCCGGCGCCCGTCGCGGGCGGCGGCGGCTGGTCCAGCACGACCACCGGCAGCGGGCCGCGCGGCGCATGCATGGTCTCGAGCGCATCGCCGGTGCGGAACGTGGTGTCGACGGTCGCCGCCAGCAGTACGCGGGTGCCGAACAGCGCGGCCGCTGCCGCCAGCACCATTGCCACCGCGGCGGCCAGCACGCGCCGCGGCGCCCAGCGCAAGCCGTGGCTGGCCGCCACCGCGGCAGTCAGGCCGAAGGCGGTCAGCGCTGCGGCCGACACCATCGAGTCGAACTTGCCGGTCAGGATCGTCGTCGGGATGTACAGGTTGAAGTAGTCGTGCGGCAGCCCCACCAGATCCAGCAGGAAGGGCAGCGCCACCTGCGCCTTGGCGAAGTAGGCGAAGAGCCCTGCGCCGAAGAGGGTGGCGGTGTCGCCGCCGGTCAGCGGCGTGCCGTTGAGCCAGGCCACGTAAGGTACGAAGAGCAGCGTCAGCAGCCGGCCGGCGTTGGGGAAGACGAAGGCGAGCGGTACCAGCACCTCAATCGTCGCATCGGCCGTGGGCGAGGCGAGCTCGCGCTGCCGCAGCAGCTCGCGCATCCGTTCGATCAGGATCGGTAGCACGATGAAGACGCTATTGGCGACGAAGGCGGTCAGCAGCGCCGGGCCGGCCACGCCGACCGCGTCGCGGTAGGACAGTGGCGTCAGCGCAGTCACCACCAGCGGCAGCACCACGAAGGTGAGTAACAGCGCGCCCACCGCAAACAGGATGAAGTAGGCCTGCAGCCGTTGCAGGGTGGCCAGATCGAGCGTGCCCGCCGCCACCGCCGCGATCGCCAGCACGCCCAGCGGCGTGGTGCGGATCACGAACTGCGTGACCCGCACGATCGCCTGCTCCAGCACCCGCAGCGCGTCCAGCAGCGGGCCCCGGCCCGGCACGCCGATCAGCGCGATACCCACCGCCAGCGAGAACAGCACCACCGCCGGCACCACCGTATTGGCCAGGGCATTGAACGGATTGGCCGGCACGTAGGTCTCGATCAGCGACAGCGCCTGCCGCGGCTCGGTCAGTGCGTTGCTGAAGAACGAGGCGCTTTCCAGAACCGGCAGCGCCAGCGGCAGCAGCGCGAGGGTGGCGAGTGTCAGCGCCCAGAAGAGCAGCAGCAGCGCGCCGCCGGCACGCGCCAGCCGCCGCGCGCCGGCGGCGTCGAGCGCGCCCAACGCGACCACCAGCGTCAGCACCAGATACGGCAGCACCGTCATCTGCACCAGCCGGATGTAGATGTCCGCCAGCGGCTGCAGCAGCGCGGCTTCTTCGCCCATCGCCACGCCGAGCGCCAGACCCAGCGCCAGGCCGATCAGGATCTGCGTGGACAGACTGAGTTGCGGCCAGCGGCGGCGCTGGGGCAGGGAAGCGGCAGGCGCGTTCACTTCTGCACCGGCGCGCTGCGCCGCCGAAACTCGATGCCGGTGGCTACCG
>JAJTHJ010000188.1 GCA_021298875.1 Burkholderiales bacterium
ACGGTGTTCTCCTGGTCGGGTTGGGAGGGGTCGAAGCCCCCAATCTGCCAGAAGACCCGGCGACCACTCAGCGGCCTGCATGCAGGCCGCTGAGCAGTCCTCGATCAACGTCAAGTGTCGGATAAATACGAAACCAGCTCAGTCCGGGCGCGAGCCAACCTTTTGGCGCAAGGGCGCTATCCGTCGGTTGACGCCATCCGAATCGAGCTGGGAAATACCGGTTCGAAGAGCACGATCCAGCGCTATCTGAAGGAGATCGAGTAGGAGCAAGGCGGACGCGCTTCGAGCTCGGCAGGCTTAAGCAACGCTATCAAGGATCGGCGCGGCTCGCGGAGCAGCTGCAATCGGAAGCGGATCAGCGGATCGCCGAACTGCAGGCACGACATGCCGCGGAGCTTCGAGAGGCGCGTGACGCGACCGCAGGCGCCCATAAAGAGATCTAGACGCTTGGCGCCAAGCACGATCAACTCCGCAGTGAGCTGGCTTCGACCCAGGCGCGCTACGAGGATCTCAATGCGAGATACATGGCCGAGCTGCAGGCCCGATCGACAGCACAGCAGCAGGCCACCGATGTCCGCCTGCAGTTGGAGGCCGAGACGGCGTTCCGAAACTCCCTCGAAACCAAGTATGCGGACGCGCGCAGGGCGCTCGAACATTTCCGCGAGGCTGCCAAGGAGCAGCGCGATAGCGAAGCACGCAAGTATGAAAGCCAAGTGCAGTTCTTCCAGCAGGAAATCCGCAACCTGCAGAAGTCGCTGGCCGATGCGCAAGCAAGGTTTGCCTCGACAAACGAAGAGTTGGCGCGGCTCACGAGTGAGCTCGCGGCCTCACGGCGCGAAGTGATTCGGCTTGAAGGCACCAAGGGGCAGCTCGCCGCGGCAACTGAGCGGCTGTCGGCCGCGCTGCTGGAGCGCGATGCTGCGAAGGCGGGACTTGCCGCCGAGAAGAACCGCGCGGACGGACTGGCGGGTCAGCTGGTCGCTCAGAGCGAGGAACTCAGGCTGCTTGGAGACCATCTTCGGCAGAAGGATGCAGAGCTAGCAGCAGCCGTGGCGCGGGAGGAAACCGTGGAGCAGATGACCGCACGTTTCGATCAACATCTCACAGAACACCTGAGCCGACTGGCGCCTCAGCAATCCGCGCAATCAAAGAAGCGGTGACCAAAGTCTTCAAAGGGGGGAAGCGGGCTTAACGCCAAAATCAGCACGCAAAGCACGGGAACCCTTACACCGGGTTCGACGAAAAGGGTGGGCCGATCGACCGTACCGTCGAGGGCTTTCACGCCCGCGTGGTGCAGCACGAATGCGATCACCTCGACGGCATCCTGTATCCAATGCGCCTGCGCGACTTCAGCCGCTTCGGCTACACGGAAGTGTTGTTTCCGGAGTTGGCGGGTCAACCCGACGATTGAGCCCCTATGGGGTCAGCGCTTCGAGAAGCGCCTGCTCCAACTGGATCTGGCCTTTGTTGGTGGCAAGTACCGCGCCGTCGATCAGGAACACGTCTTCCACCCGTTCGCCGAGCGTGTTGATGCGCGCGGTGTGGACGTTCACCTCGTGCTGCGCCAGCACGCGGGTGATCGCGTACAGCAAGCCGACGCGGTCCGTCGCCGTCAGCGACAGCAGATACTGGCGGCCGCGCTCGTCCGGTTGCAGGTAGACGGCGGGCGAGACCGGAAAGTGGCGCGAATGGCGCGACAGCCGGCCCTTGACCGGTTCCGGCAGGGGCGCCACGGCGGCGATCCAGTCGGTGAGTTCTTTCTCCACCCGCGTCAGCAGTTCGCGATAGTGCGGGCTGCGGCCGTTGTCGGTGATCAGGAACGTATCGAGCGCGTAGCCGTGCCGCGTGGTGTGGATCTTGGCGTCCAGGATGCCGAGGTTGCTGCGATCGAAGTAGCCGCAGAGGCGCGCGAACAGGTACTTCTGGTCGCGCGCGTAGATCAGCACCTCGGCGCCTTCGCCGGACGGCGCCAGCCGCGCGCGGACGATGGGCTTGTCGGCATTGACGTGGGCGACCAGCGCGCGCGCGTGCCAGGCGATGTCGCGGGCCGCATGGCGCAGGAAGTAGACGACATCCAGCTGCGACCAAAGCGGCTCGTGCGCAGACTCGGACAGGCCGTACAGCCGCAGCACGCGCAGCGCCTCCTGCTTGCGGCCTTCCAGTTCGGCGCTGGCGGGCGCGGCCTCGCCGCCCAGCAGCCGGCGCGTCTGGCGGAACAGGTCTTCCAGCAGCCGCGCCTTCCACGCGTTCCACACTTTGGGGCTGGTGCCGCGCACGTCGGCCACCGTCAGCAGGTACAACGCAACCAACCGCCGGTCGGTGCCAACGAGCTTGGCAAAGCTGCGCACCACGTCGGGGTCGGCGATGTCCTCCTTTTGCGCGACCTGCGACATCGTCAGGTGGTGGCGTACCAGGAACACGATCAGATCGGTGTCGTCGCGCGCGATGCCGTGGGCGCGGCAAAAGCGCCGCGCGTCGCGCGCGCCGAGGTCGCTGTGGTCGCCGCCGCGGCCCTTGGCGATGTCGTGGAAGAGCGCGGCCACGTAAAGCAGCCAGGGTCGCTCGAAGTCGGCGATCAACTGGCTGCACAGCGGGTACTCATGCGCGTACTGCGCCTGCGCAAAGCGCCGCAGGTTACGCACCACCATCAGGATGTGCTGGTCGACCGTGTAGAGGTGAAAGAGATCGTGCTGCATCTGGCCGACGATGCGGCGGAACACCGGCAGGTAGCGGCCGAGGATCGACCACTGGTTCATCCGCCGCAGCTCGTGCAGCACGCCCAGCGGCTGCTGCAGGAGTTCGATGAACGTGGCGCGATTGACCGGGTCGCGCCGGAACCTGGCGTCGATCTTGAAGCGCGCGTGCCACAGCGCCCGCAGCAGCCGCACCGACATGCCCTTCAACTCGCGGTGCTGCGCCATCAACACGAACGCGCGCAGCAGCGCATTGGGATGGCGCTCGAAGGCGTCGTCGGCGTCGATGTCGAGCAGTTCATTGCGCGCGAGGAAGGGCGCTTCCAGCGCCACCGTGGGCGCATCGCTGGGCGGAAAGAGCTTCAGCTCGATGTTCTGCAACAAAATGGTGTTGAGCTGCGTCACCACCTTGGCCGTGCGGTAGTAGCGCTGCATCAACACTTCGCTGGCGCGGCGCGCGGCAGTAGGCTTGATGCGCATCGCGCTCGCCACCGCCTGTTGGATGTCGAACACGAGCCGGTCTTCGCGCCGACCTGCGGCCCAGTGCAAATGGGCGCGGATCTGCTTCAGGTTGCGTAACTGCTGGCGCAACATCACCAGTTCTTCGCGCGTCAGCAGGTCGCGGCGAAACAACTCGTTCCAGCTGGTGCCGAAGCCGGCGGCTCGCGCCACCCACAGCACCGTTTGCAGGTCGCGCAGGCCGCCGGGGCTTTCCTTGCAGTTGGGCTCCAGCGCGTAGGGCGTGTCCTGATACTTGGTGTGGCGCTGCTGCTGCTCGAGCAGCTTGGCGCGGAAGAAGCTCTGCGGATCGAGGATCGCGATCAGCCCGCGGCAAAACTCCGCGTAGCGCACCTTGTCGCCGGCGAGGTAGCGCGATTCCAGCAGCGAGGTCATCACCGTCGCATCACCGCGCGCCTCGTCCCAGCATTGCGGCAGCGTGCGCACGCTGTGACCGAGGTGCAGGCCGCAGTCCCACAGCACGCCGATCAGTTTTTCGAGCGCGGCCTGCCCCTCCGGATCGGGCTCGGCCGCCAGCAGGATCAGCACGTCGACGTCGGAATGCGGAAAAAGCTCGCTCCGCCCGTAACCGCCCACCGCGACCAGTGTGGCGCCGGCGGGCAGGCGGGCGCCGCGGATCACGTCGTCCAACAGCCGATCGACCGCACGCGACAGCCCGCGCAGCAGCCGCTCGACGTTGCCGTCGCGCTCGAAGCGGGCAAACAGCAGCTCGCGCTGCGCCCGCAACTCACTGCGCAGCGCGAAGCCGGTGTCGTTCACTCGATTTCCTTGGCGCCCGTGGCGGGCGCCACCGTCTTCTCCCTCCCCCGCCCGCGGGGGAGGGGTGGGGCGGGGGCGCGAACAGGCATGACCCGCCTACGCGGCGACCAGCGACTCGGCCACCGCTGGCGCGGGTCGCGCAAAGGCGGGCGGCGCTGGCGTGCCGGGCGACAACGTCATCACCTCGAATCCGGTCTCCGTCACCGCCACCGTGTGCTCCCACTGCGCCGACAGGCTGTGGTCCTTGGTGACGATGGTCCAGCCGTCGGCCAGTTCGCGGATCTCGCGCCGGCCGGCGTTGATCATCGGCTCAATGGTGAAGGTCATCCCCGGCTGCAACCGCGGGCCGCTGCCGCGCTTGCCGTAGTGCAGGACCTGCGGCTCTTCGTGGAACTTGCGGCCGATGCCGTGGCCGCAAAACTCGCGCACCACGCTGTAGCCGTGCTTTTCCGCGTGCTGCTGGATCGCGTGCCCCACGTCGCCAAGGAAGCCGCCCGGCCGCACTTGCAGGATGCCGAGCCACATGCAGTCGTAGGTGACCTCGCACAGCCGGCGCGCGGCGATCGAAGGTTCGCCGACGAAGTACATCCGGCTGTTGTCGCCGTGCCAGCCCTCGGGCGAGATCACGGTGACGTCGATGTTTACGATGTCGCCGCTCTTCAGCACCCGGTCGCCGGGAATCGCATGGCAGACCTGATGATTAACCGAGGTGCAAATCGACTTGGGAAACGGCCGGTAGCCCGGCGGGGCGTAGTTCAACGGCGCCGGCACCGTGCCCTGCACGTTGACCATGTAGTCGTGGCAGAGCGCATCGAGCCGCTCAGTGCTGACGCCGGGCTTGACGAAGGGCGTGATGTAGTCGAGAACCTCGGCCGCCAGGCGGCCGGCGGTGCGCATGGCGGCCAGATCGGCGGCAGATTTGGGGACGATTCCCATCGGGCGGCGCGGCGGCGGCTGGAACACGGCAGGTGGCGCAGTGAAGATCGGCCCGTATAATAGCCGGCTGATTTCGGGCAGCGGCGTTTGCATGGGGCAAAACCGTGGCGTGCCGGAGTCGAATCGCACGCCGCGCCGACAAGGTGCGGCCTTCGGGCCGGCAGGGCGCGTGCGTCAGACCCAACCTTGGAGTTGTCGTCATGTCCGTCAGCATGCGTCAGATGCTGGAAGCCGGGGTGCATTTTGGCCACCAGACCCGCTTCTGGAACCCGAAGATGGCGCCGTACATCTTCGGCCACCGCAACAAGATCCACATCGTCAACCTAGAGCGCACGCTGGACAATTTCCTGGCGGCGACCAAGTTCGTCCGCCAGATGGCGGCCAACCGCGGCACCATTCTCTTCGTCGGCACCAAGCGTCAGGCGCGCGAGATCGTCGTCGAGGAAGCGCAGCGCGCAGGCCAGCCTTACGTCGATCAGCGCTGGCCGGGCGGAATGCTGACCAACTTCAAGACGATCAAGACCTCGATCAAGCGGCTGAAGGAGATGGAGCAGACCATCGCCGACAACGGCTTGGAGCGGATGTCCAAGAAAGAGGCGCTCGATTTTCAGCGCGAGGTGGACAAGCTCAACAAGGCGATCGGCGGCATCAAGGAGATG
The DNA here is from genome assembly GCA_021298875.1 of Burkholderiales bacterium. GTDB lineage: Bacteria > Pseudomonadota > Gammaproteobacteria > Burkholderiales > Burkholderiaceae_F > JAJTHJ01. The sequence goes on from JAJTHJ010000188.1 coordinate 5,567, forward strand.
AACGCGCTGCCCGACGCCATTTTCGTGATCGACGTGGGTTACCACAAGATCGCAATTGCCGAGGCGCGCGAGCTCGGCATCCCGATCGTCGGCGTGGTTGACACCAACCTCGCGCCCGACGGGATCGGTTACGTGATCCCCGGTAACGACGACTCCAGCCGCGCTGTGCGCTTGTACGCACGCGGCATTGCCGACGCGGTGCTGGAAGGCAAGGCGCAGGCGCTGGCCGGCGTGGTGCAGGCGGTGGGCGGCGACGAAGAGTTCGTCGAGGTGAGCGAGGAAGAAGTCGCGGCCTAACCGCGCGCCTCACGTGGATTACGTAGGAGGGGGCGCAAGCCCCCTTTTTGCAGCAACGTACGAAACAGTGGAGTAGGGAAGATGGCGGAAATCACCGCAAGCATGGTCAAGGAACTGCGCGAGAAGACCGACGCGCCGATGATGGAATGCAAAAAGGCGCTGACCGAGGCCGCTGGCGACATGGCCAAGGCCGAGGAAATCCTGCGTGTCAAGCTGGGCAGCAAGGCCACCAAGGCCGCCAGCCGCATCACCGCCGAGGGCGTGGTCGCGGTGGACGTGGCCGCCGACGGCAAGCTGGCGGCGCTGGTCGAAGTCAACTGCGAAACCGACTTCGTGGCCAAGAACGACGACTTTCTCGCTTTTGCGCGCGCGCTCGCCAAGTTGGTCGCCGCGCACAACCCGGCCGATGTCGCGGCCCTGTCCGCGCTGCCGCTGGGCGAGGGCACGGTCGAGACCACCCGCACCGCGCTGATCGGCAAGATCGGCGAGAACGTCTCGATCCGCCGCTTTGTGCGGATGCCGGCGCAGGGGACGATCGCGAGCTACGTGCACGGCGGCTCCAAGATCGGTGTGCTGGTCGACGTGGCCGGCGGCGATGCCGAACTCGGCAAGGACCTGGCGATGCACATCGCCGCCAGCAAGCCCAAGTCGCTGACGGCCGACGGCGTGCCGACCGAGGCGATCGACTCCGAGCGCCGTGTGGCGCTCGAAAAGGCACGTGAGGCAGGCAAGCCCGAGGCGATGCTCGACAAGATCGCCGACGGCGCGGTGCAGAAGTTCCTCAAGGAAGTCACGCTGCTGGGCCAAGTGTTCGTCAAGGCGGTCGACGGCAAGCAGACCATCGAGCAGTTGCTGAAGGCCAAGGGGGCGGCCGTCAATGGCTACGCGTTGTACGTGGTGGGCGAGGGCATCGAAAAGCGGCAGAACGATTTTGCTGCCGAGGTCGCCGCGCAAGCCGCGGCTGCGGCCGCGGCGCAGAAGGACACTGCCCCCAAGGCATAAAGGAACGCAACGATGCCGGCACCGGCCTACAAGCGGGTTCTGCTGAAACTCTCGGGCGAAGCCCTGATGGGGCGTGATGCCTTTGGCATCAACCGCGCCACCATCGACCAGATGGTGACCGACATTCGTGATGTGGTCGCACTCGGGGTGGAGATCGCCATCGTGATCGGGGGCGGCAACATCTTCCGTGGCGTGGCACTGGGCTCGGGCGGCATGGACCGCGCCACCGCCGACTACATGGGCATGATGGCCACGGTGATGAACGCGATGGCGCTGCAAGACGCGATGCGCCGCGGCGGCGTCGAAGCGCGCGTGCAGT
>JAJTHJ010000272.1 GCA_021298875.1 Burkholderiales bacterium
ACGGTGTTCTCCTGGTCGGGTTGGGAGGGGTCGAAGCCCCCAATCTGCCAGAAGACCCGGCGACCACTCAGCGGCCTGCATGCAGGCCGCTGAGCAGTCCTCGATCAACGTCAAGTGTCGGATAAATACGAAACCAGCTCACCGATCGCTCACAGTGTGCGGCGCAGGGCGACCGGCGCGATCTTCAGACTTTCCCGGTACTTGGCCACGGTGCGCCGGGCGACCACGATGCCCTGGGCGCCGAGCAGCTCTGCCAGCCGGCTGTCCGACAGTGGCTCGCGCGGGTCTTCGGCCGCGATGAGCTGCTTGATCAGCGCGCGGATCGCGGTGGACGATGCCGCGCCGCCGCTGTCGGTGGCCACGTGGCTGCCGAAGAAGTACTTCAGTTCGTAGATGCCGAACGGCGAGGCCATGAACTTCTGCGTGGTCACGCGCGAGATGGTGGACTCGTGCAAGCCCACGGTGTCTGCGATCTCGCGCAGCACCAGCGGGCGCATCGCGATGGCGCCGTGGTTGAAGAACTGCGCCTGCCGGTCGACGATCGCCTGCGCCACGCGCTCGATGGTGTCGAAGCGTTGCTGGATGTTGCGGATCAGCCAGCGCGCCTCTTGCAGCCGCGCCGACCAGGCGCCCTGACCGTCGGTGCCGCGGCTGGCGCGCTTGACCGCCGCGGCGTAGTCGGCGTTGATGCGCAGCCGCGGCATTACCTCCGGATTGACCTGCGCCACCCAGCGGCCGCGCACCTTCCGCACCAGCACGTCGGGCACTACGTAGTCGGCGGTGCCGGCGCCGAAGGCGGCGCCGGGATGCGGATCGAGACTGCGGATCAAGGCGTGCGCGGCGCGCAGGCTCTCTTCGTCGGCGCCGAGCAGCCGCTTGAGCTTGCCGAAGTCGCGCGCCGCCAGCAGCGGCAGATGCGCGGCCACGATGCGCTGCGCGAGTTCCAGTGTGGCCGGGTCGGCTGCGCCGGACTGCCGCGCCAGCGCGCGCAACTGCAAGCCCAGGCATTCGGCGGCGCAGCGCGCACCGACGCCGGCGGGTTCGAGGCTTTGCAGCAGGCGCAGCGCGGCGGCGAGCTCGTCCGGTTCGATCTGCGCCTCGGCCGGGCACAGCGGCAGCACTTCTTCGAGTGGGGTTTCCAGGTAGCCGTTGTCGTCGAGGGCGCCGATCAGCAGTTCGACCAGCGCGCGGTCGCGCGGTGCGGCGCGGGTGAGCGCGAGTTGCGCCAGCAGGTGCGCGCGCAGGTCGGTCGCCTGCGCCGCCCAGGTCTGCGGGCCGCGCTCGTCGTCCTCGTCGTCGCGGCCGGCGCCGCTGCCGCCCCAGTCGGTCAGGCGGTCGGCGGCCTCGGCCGTGTCGGCGTCCCCGCCGCCGGCGGGAGCCTCGGCAGGCTCGCCTGCCGGGCCGCTGCCGACGATGCCGCCGTCGCCCGCCACCCGCAGCGTAGTTGCCTGCGGATCGTCCTCGCGCTCGAGCAGCGGGTTGTCCGCCAGACCCTGCTCGATCTCCTGGTTCAGTTCCAGCGTGGACAACTGCAACAGCCGGATCGACTGCTGCAATTGCGGCGTCAGCGCCAGATGCTGCGACTGGCGCAGGTGCAGCGACGCTCTCATCACATGCGGAAGTGCTCGCCCAGGTAGACCCGTCGCACGGACTCGTCGGCGACGATCTCGTCGGGCCGGCCGGCCGCCAGCACCTGCCCCTCGTTGATGATGTAGGCGTGGTCGCAGATGCCGAGCGTCTCGCGCACGTTGTGGTCGGTGATCAGCACGCCGATTCCGCGCGCCTTCAGAAAGCGCACGATGCGCTGGATTTCGATCACCGCGATCGGGTCGATGCCGGCAAACGGCTCGTCGAGCAGGATGAAGCGCGGCTGCGCGGCCAGGGCGCGGGCGATCTCCACGCGCCGCCGCTCGCCGCCGGACAGCGACAGCGCCGGGTTGGTGCGCAGCGGCTCGATCTGCAGGTCTTGCAGCAGGCTTTCGAGGCGGTGCGCGACCTCGTCTTTGGGCAGCGCTTTGCCGTCGGCGCCGATTTGCAGTTCGAGCACGGCGCGCACGTTGTCCTCGACCGTGAGCCGGCGGAACACCGAAGCCTCCTGCGGCAGGTAGGACAGGCCCAGCCGCGCGCGGCGGTGGATCGGCAAGTGGGCGATCGAGCGGCCGTCGATGCGGATCGTGCCGCCGTCCATCGGCACCAGGCCCACGACCATGTAAAAGCAGGTCGTCTTACCGGCGCCGTTGGGGCCGAGCAGGCCGACCACTTCGCCGGCCTCGACGGTGAGCGACACGTTCTGCACCACCACCCGCCCGCCGTAGCGCTTGCGCAGCCCTTCGGCTTCGAGGCGGCTGCCCGCGCCGTCGCCGCGCGCGCCGCCGTCGGCGCGTTCGCCAAGGGCGAGTTGGGCGGCGCTCATTTGCCGGTCGCCGGCGCGGGTTTGAGCGGTGCGGCGGCCGGGGCCGCCGACGGGCTCGCTTTCGGCGGCAGGATCAGCCGGCCGCGGCCGTCGCCACTGGCGGGCTTGCCGTCGACCGTCACCGTGCGCTTGAGCATGTTGTAGACGATGCTGTCGCCGCTGGCTTCGTCCTTGGGCTTGCCCGCCTCGAAGGTCTTGACCAGCGCGCGGCCGACGATTTTCAGCGTGTCGCTGCGCTCGTCGTACTCCAGCCGGTCGCCCTGCGCCTCGACCGTCTCTTCGACCCCCGGCGTGCGCGGATCGAGCCGCTCCCGGTAGGTGGCGACCCCGCCTGGCGGGGCGAGCACGACCGCGCTGGCATAGCCCTCCGGGTCCTTGCGGACTTCCATCCGCTCGCCGGTGAGCACCAGCGTGCCCTGGGTCAGCCGCACCTTGCCGGTGAAGACGCTGACCTGGTTCAGGTCGTCGGTGACGGCTTTGTCGAAGTCGATCACCGCGGGCTTGTCGCGGTCGGCCCGCTCGGCCGCGACCGGGGCCGCGGCGAGCAGCAAGGCGATGGGCAGCCAGGCCAGTTTCATCGAGGGTCTCCGTCAGCGCGGCCGCTGGTCGGCCGGCGCCAGGGTGGCCCGCCCCGGTCCAAAGGTGGCGGTGCGGGCGATGTTGTCCAGTTCCATGCTGGTGGCGTCGATGCGCGAGTCGCCGCGCCGCACCTGCACCGGCCGGTCGGTGCTGTACTGGTCACTGTCGGGCAGCACCTTCAGATACTCGGTGTCCACGCGCAGCGGTGGCGACTGCGCGCTGGCCGCCCGCTCGACGACGACGTTGCCTTCGAGGTGGACGACCTCGGCCGAGTTCTCCGAGCGCGCGGTGTCCGCCACCACGGCCATGCGCGGTTGGTCCGGCCGCAGGCTGAGTGCGCGCGGGCGTTTCAGGTGGGCGTCGTCGCGGTCGGGGTAGTGGGCGACCTCGGCCGCGTACAGCTTGAACTTGGCGCGGCCCTGGGCGTCGAATTGGGTGAGCACCAGATCGCGGCCGATGAAGTCCGGCGTGCCCGGCAGCGGTGGCGGGGCCGGCGCCCCGCCCAGCGTGCGCGAGTACCAATAGCTCGCCGCCGCCAGTAACAGCAGCAGCAGCACGGCGACGATCTGGGTCAGACGCTCACGCATCGGACGCTCCCGCTCGTTGCGCGCGCAGGACGAACTCGGCCAGCTCGCGCACCGCGCCGCGCCCGCCGCGCGCCTGTGCCACCCAATGCGCGGCGGCGCGCACCTCGGGTACCGCGTCGGCCACCGCCGCGGCGAAGCCCACGGTGGCGAGCACCGGTAGATCGGGCAGGTCGTCGCCCATGAAGCCGCAGTCTTCCGCGGCGAAGCCGCTGGCGCCGAGCAGGCGGGCGAAGCCTTCGGCCTTGTCGGCGACCCCCTGGCGCAGGTGGACGATACCCAGCTCGCGCGCGCGCAGCGCGACGATCTCCGAACTGCGCGAGGACAGAATCGCCGTGGCGACGCCCGCGTAGTGCAGCCGCTTGACGCCCAGGCCGTCGCGCACATCGAAGACCTTGAGCGCCTCGCCGCCGGGGCCGAAGTAGAGCCGCCCGTCGGTCAGCACGCCGTCGACGTCGAAGATCATCAGCTTGACGCGGGCGGCGCGTTCGGTAGCGGCAAGCAGCGGTGCGCCGGTCATCTCAAATCACCTTGGCCGCCAGCAGGTCCTGCATGTGCAGCGCGCCCACCAGCCGCCGCTCGCCATCGACCACCAGCAGTTGATTGCGGTGGCGCTCGTCCAGCACGTGCGCGGCCTCGATGGCCAGCACCTCGGGGCCGATCGTCATCGGCTCGGGGTTCATCACCTGGGCAAGCGGCGTTCCGCGCACATCGCCGACGCGCTCGATGAGCTTGCGCAAATCGCCGTCGGTGAAGATGCCGGCCAGCCGCCCATCGCTGTCCACGACTGCCGTCATCCCCATCTGCTTGCGCGAGATCTCCTGCACCGCTTCCATTACGGTCGCGTTCGGGGCGACGCGCGGCACCCGCTCGCCGGTGCGCATCACGTCCGCGACGCGGGTCAGCAGCCGGCGGCCGAGCGCGCCGCCGGGGTGCGAACGGGCGAAGTCCGCGGCGCCAAAGCCGCGGGCATCGAGGCAGGCGATCGCCAGCGCGTCGCCGAGCGCGAGCATGGCGGTGGTGGACGAGGTCGGCGCCAGGTTCAGTGGGCAGGCTTCCTTGTCCACGTGCACGTCCAGATGCACGTCGGCCCAGCGGGCGAGCGACGACTCGGCGTGGCCGGTGACGGCAATCAGCGGCGCGCCTTCGCGCTTGAGCACCGGCACGATGGTCAGCAGTTCCGTGGTCTCGCCGGAGTACGACAGGCCGACGAACACGTCTTGCGCGGTCACCATGCCGAGGTCGCCGTGGGCCGCTTCCGCCGCGTGGACGAACAGCGCCGGCGTGCCGGTCGAGGCCAGCGTTGCGGCCAGCTTGCGGCCGATGTGCCCGCTCTTGCCGACCCCGCTCACCACCACCCGGCCACGGCAGGCGAGCAGCAGCTCGACCGCCTTGAGGAAGCCGCCGTCCAGCCGCTCGGCCAGCCGCGCGACCGCCTGCGACTCGATCGCAAGCACTTCGCGGGCCAGGGACAGGGCGCCGGGGGTGGGGCGGGGGGGCATGGATCGTTGTCGGTTGTCCGTTGACCGATGCCCGTTGGTGCGGAGCCTGCGCTGGGCTTTGCCGCTCTACGGACTGCAATAGTTGTTCATCGGTGCGAAGCGGGGCCGATGATACGCTCGCAATCACGGCTGGCACAGGAATTGCCTTGGCCGGCCGCCCGCGCTCTCCGGTCAACCGACAACGGCCAACAGACAACGGACAACACCGCCATGTCCGGCCTCGAACTCACGCTGCTGCTGCTCGCCGCCTCGGTGGTCGGGGTGGTGGCGTTCCGGCTGGCCAATCTGCCGCCGATGCTGGGCTACCTGACGGTCGGCATCGTGATCGGTCCGCACGCGCTGGGCCTGGTGCCGGCCACGCCGCAGACCCGCTATCTGGCGGAGTTCGGGGTCGTGTTCCTGATGTTCTCGATCGGCTTGGAGTTCTCGCTGCCGCGGTTGCGGGCGATGCGGCGGATCGTCTTCGGCCTTGGGCTGGCGCAGGTCACGCTTACGGTTGCCATCGCCATGGCCGCGGGTTACGTGCTGCACACTTGGCTCGCCGACCGCTTCGACCTGAGCCTGGCCGGCACCTTTGCGCTGGGCGCGGCGCTGGCGATGAGCTCGACCGCGATCGTGCTCAAGCTGCTGGTCGAGCGGCTGGAACTCGACACCGAGTACGGCCGCCGCATCGTCGGCGTGCTGCTGTTCCAGGACCTCGCGGTGGTGCCGGCGCTGGTGATCGTGCCGGCGCTGGCCGCCGACCCCGAGCAACTCGGCCCCGCTCTCGGTTGGGCGGTGGTGAAGGCGGCGGCGTTGCTGACGATCCTTCTGGTGGGCGGCCAGTGGCCGATGCGCCGCTGGCTGCGGCTGGTCGCGCGGCGGCGTTCGCATGAACTGTTTGTGCTCAACGTGCTGCTGCTCACGCTCGGGCTGGCGTGGCTCACCGAAATCGCCGGCCTGTCGCTGGCGCTCGGCGCCTTCGTTGCCGGCATGCTGATCTCCGAGACCGAGTACCGCCATCAGATCGAAGAGGACATCAAGCCCTTCCGCGACGTGCTGCTGGGGCTGTTCTTCGTCACCATCGGCATGCTGCTCAACGTGCGGGTGGTGGTCGAGCAATTCGGCTGGGTGCTGGCGGCGCTGGTGCTGCCGGTGGGCTTCAAGTTCGCGCTGATCGCCGGGCTGGCGCGCGCCTTTGGCGCCAGCGCCGGCACGGCGATCCGCACCGCGCTGCCGCTCGCCACCGCCGGCGAGTTCGGCTTCGTGCTGCTCAACCAGGCTGGCCGGCTCAATCTGCTGCCCGAATCCGTGCTGCAAGTCGTGCTGGCCGCGATGCTGCTGTCGATGCTTGCCACACCCTTCCTGCTCCAGTACAGCGAGCGGATCGTGCTGCGCTTCGTCGGCGCCGAATGGATGCAGCGCGCGCTGGAGTTGCACCGGATCGCCGCCCGCTCGATGGCCACCGAGCGGCACGTCGTCATCTGCGGCTACGGCCGCAGTGGCCAGCACCTGGCGCGGATGCTGGCGCAGGAGAACATCAACTACGTCGCGCTCGACCTCGACCCCGACCGCGTGCGCGAGGCCGCCGCCGCCGGCGAGCGCGTGGTCTACGGCGACGCCGCGCGCAAGGAGACGCTGGTCGCCGCCGGCATCGCCCGCGCCGCGGCGCTGGTGGTCAGCTACAGCAACATCGCCTCGGCGCTGAAGGTGATCCACTTCGCGCACGACTTGAACCCGCGGCTGCCGATCGTCGTGCGCGCGCAGGACGACGCCGAACTCGACCGCCTGCTCGCTGCCGGCGCCACCGAAGTCGTGCCCGAAGTGCTCGAAGGCAGCCTCATGCTCGGCAGCCACGCGCTGGTGCTGCTGGGCGTGCCGCTGGCGCGCGTGGTCAAGCGCGTGCGCGAGGCGCGCGACACGCGCTACCGGCTCTTGCGCGGCTACTACCACGGCGCCGACGACGCCGGCGACTTCGAGGACGCCGCGCACGAGCGGCTGCACTCGGTGCCGCTGGAAGACGGCTCGGCGGCGGTGGGCCGCGCGTTGGGCGAGTTGGGCCTGGCCGAACTCGGCGCCACCGTCACCGCCGTGCGCCGCCGCGGCATCCGCGCCGCCGACCCCGGTGCCGACCTCGTCATGGCCGCCGGCGACGTGGTCGTGCTGCGCGGCACACCCGAGGCGCTGGCGCTGGCCGAACAGCGCTTGTCGAGCGGCGGTGCGGCGCCGGGAGCCCCTGCATGAATCTGCTTCGCCGTCGTACCTTGTTGTTTGCAGCGGCGCTGCCGCTCGCGCGCCCCAGCCATGCCGAAGACGCTGCCTGGGCCGAGCTGGCGCGCGGTGGTGTCGCCGTGCTGCTGCGCCACGCCGCGACCGAACCCGGCATCGGCGACCCGCCGGGCTTTCGGCTGGACGACTGCCGCACACAGCGCAACCTGTCCGCCGCCGGCCGCGCGCAGGCGCAGGACTTCGGCAAGCAGTTCGCCACGCGCGGCATCCGCGTCGACCGCGTGCTGACCAGCCGCTGGTGCCGCTGTGTAGACACCGCGAAGCTCGCATTCCCGCAGCGCGAGCCGCAGGTGTTCGCGCCGCTGAATTCCTTCTTCGACGACCGTTCCACCGCCGCCCGCCAGACCGCAGAGGTGCGTGCCGCGCTACAGGCGCTGCGGCCGCCGCAGAACTGGGTGCTCGTCAGCCACGCCGTGAATATCGCCGCGCTGGCCGGCACGAGCGTGTCGATGGGCGAGGCTGTGTTGGTGCGGCCCGACGGCGACGCCGGCGTGCAGGTGGTGGGGCGGTTGGCGGTGGGGTGAGTTGCGGCGGGCCGGCCGCGGCGGTTGTGCCGCGGCCGGACATTACATATCATGTAGTACGTCGCTGCCATGGAGGCGCCGCATGAGCACCCTGGCCCTGACCAACGTCTATCTCGAACCCGCGCAGAAGCGCGCGCTGGCGCGCAAGGCGCGCGGCAACAAGACCAATCTGTCGGTCGAAGTGCGCAGCGCGATCGACGCTTATCTGGCGGGCGTGACCGCCGACGACCTCAAGGTGCTCGACGCTGCCACTCGCCGCGTCGAGGCCGACCTGGCCGACATGAACGCCACGCTCGACCGCGGGCTGGCGCGGGCGCAGGACTTCTTCGCCGAGATCGAGCGCATCCGCGCCAGCGCGCCATGAGTCTCGTCACCGACCTGCTCGACCGCCTCTCGGGCGTGGCCGCGCTGAAGGAGAAGATCGCCCAGCAGGATCGCGTGCTGGAGGGCATGCAGCGCCTGCTGATCGAGCAGGCGCGCGACGTCGCCGAGCTCAAAGGCAGCCTGCGCGCGCTGCTGGCCCTGCGCGGCGGCGGGCCGCCGGCCGTCAGGTAGCCGCCTGCCCGCCGTGACCGCGCCCCTGTCCTGGAACGACATCCGCGCCAACGCGCAGCGCTTCGCCGCCGAGTGGCGCGGCGAGAAGAGCGAGCGCGCCGAGGCGCAGACCTTCTGGAACGAGTTCTTCGAGGTCTTCGGCGTCAAGCGGCGGCGGGTCGCCGTGTTCGAGCGCGCGGTGCAGCGGCTCAAGTACGGCGACCGTGCGCCGCACGGGCGCATCGACGTGCTGTGGCCGGGCGTGCTGCTGGCCGAGCACAAGAGCGCCGGCGCCGATCTGGACGCCGCCTTCACCCAGGCGGGCGACTACTTCGCCGGCCTCGCCGACGCCGAACTGCCGCATTACGTCGTGGTGTCCGACTTCGCGCGCATCCGCCTCTACGACCTCGACGACCACGCCCGCCCGCTCGAGTTCAAGCTCGCCGAGCTGCCGCGCAAGATTCACCTGTTCGGCTTCGTCTCCGGCTACCGCAAGCAGGCGGTGCGCGAGCAGGACCCGATCAACGTCGATGCCGTCGCCCGTATGGGCGAACTGCACGACCTGCTCAAGCGCGACGGCTACGGCGGCCACCCGCTGGAAGTCTTTCTGGTGCGACTGCTCTTTTGCCTCTTTGCCGACGACACCGGCATCTTCCAGCCCAAGGACAGCTTTCGCGACCTGATCGAAACCTTCACCCGCGCAGACGGCGCCGACGTGGGCGACGTGTTGAACCGCCTGTTCGAGACGCTCAACACCGAGGCGCCCGAGCGGCAGAAGTCGCTGCCCGAGCACTTTGCGCAGTTCCCCTACGTCAACGGGCGGCTGTTCGAGGAGCGATTGCCGCCACCGGCATTCGACCGGCCGATGCGGGCGCAACTGCTCGCGCTGGCGGAGCTGAACTGGGGCGCCATTTCGCCGGCCATCTTCGGCGCCATGTTCCAGGCGGTGATCGATCACGACGCCAAAGACCTGCGCCGCCAGATGGGCGCGCACTACACCAGCGAAGCCAACATCCTCAAGGCGATCGGCCCGCTGTTTCTCGACGATCTGCGCGCCGAGTTCGGGCGCGTGCGCGGCCGCAAGGACGAGCTCTTCGACTTCTGGAAGAGGCTCGCCAACCTCAATTTTCTCGACCCCGCCTGCGGCTGCGGCAACTTCCTGGCGATCGCCTACCGCGAACTGCGCCGGCTGGAGCTGGACGTGCTGCGCGCGGCGGAAAAGTTCGGCCAGCGCATCGGCGAGGTGTTCGCGATGCTCAAGGTCGATGTCGATCAGTTTCACGGCATCGAGATCGAGGAGTTCCCGGCCCAGGTCGCGCAGGTGGCCATGTGGCTGATGGATCACCAGATGAACATCGAGGCCGCCGAGGTCTTCGGCGAGCCGGTCTCGCGTATCCCGCTGAGAAAGAGCGCCCACATTCGGCTGGGCAACGCGCTGCGCATCGACTGGGCCGAGTTCGTGCCGCCCACGCGGTTGAACTACGTCCTCGGCAACCCGCCGTTCGTCGGCAAGCAGTACCAGAGCGCCGTGCAAAAGGAAGACTTGCAGTTCGTCACCCAGGGCATCAAGAGCGCCGGGGTGCTCGACTACGCGGCCGGTTGGTACATCAAGGCCGCGCACTATCTGACCGACGAGCCGGGCGGCTTTGGCGCCGTGGCCACCAAGGCGAGCCGCGACCGCCGCCAGCATCGCGACATGCGCTTTGGCGGCAGCGGCCCCGCGCTCGGCGACCTCTTTGTCGAGGCCGACGAAGCCGAGGTGCGCGCCCGCCGCGCCGTGCGCTGTGCGTTCGTGTCCACCAACAGCGTCACCCAAGGCGAGCAGGTCGGCGTGCTCTGGGGCTGGCTCGCGCAGCGCGGGCTGCACATCCAGTTTGCGCACCGTACCTTCAAATGGAGCAACGAAGCGCCCGGCAAGGCCGCCGTGCATTGCGTGATCGTGGGGTTTGGCCTCGACGATCCGCCGCGCAAGCGCCTGTTCGAGTATGCCGCCGTCGATGGCCCGCCGCATGAGGTGGCGGCGAAGAGCATCAACGCCTATCTGGTGGATGCGCCGGAAGTGGTGCTCGCCAACCGGCGGGAGCCGATTTCGCCGGTGCCGGCCATCGTGTTCGGCAGCATGCCCAACGATGGCGGGAATCTTCTGTTGACCGCCGCCGAACGCGAAGAACTTCTCGCCAAGGAACCCGATGCCGCGCCGTGGCTGCGCCCGTTTGTTGGTGCCGAGGAGTTTCTCAACCACGTGCCGCGCTGGTGCCTGTGGCTCATCGACTGCCCGCCGTCCCAGCTTGCGCGGCTGCGGCTTGTCGGCGAACGGGTGACCGCCGTGCGCAAGCATCGTCAAGGCAGCAAGCGCGCGACCACGCAAGATCTGGCGCACATGCCTACATTGTTTGGGGAGATTCGGCAGCCGACCGGCGACTACTTGCTGATTCCTGGCGTTTCGTCCGAGCGGCGGCAGTTTTTGCCTGTGGGCTTTCTGGCGCCTTCGAGTATCGCCAGCAACGCGACTCTCGTAGTCCCCGAAGCCTCTCCGCTGCACTTCGGCATCCTGTCCTCGACGATGCACAACGCGTGGATTCGTTTCGTCTGCGGTCGGCTTGAGAGCCGCTACCGCTACTCCGCCGGCATCGTCTACAACAACTTCCCCTGGCCGTCGCCGATCGACGCCGAGCGGCACGCCGACGCCAAGTCCGCCAAGCTGCGCGCGGCCATCGAGGCGGCGGCGCAGGGCGTGCTCGACGCGCGCGCGGCCTACCCGGACGAATCGCTCGCCACCCTCTACAACCCCGAGACCATGCCGCCCGCGCTGGCCCGCGCGCACGCAGCGCTCGACCGCGCGGTGGACGCCGCCTACGTGCCCGACTGCGGCGCCCGCACCTGGGCCTCGGACGCCGAGCGCGTCGCCTTCCTGTTCCGCCGCCATCAGGCGCTGGCGAGCCTGCTGCCGGCGGACTGAGCGCCTTGCCTCATCGTCCGCAGCAGCGGTAGTATTACGAACGTTATTACCGCAGGAGGCTGCGATGGATGTCCTCAAACTCACGCAAGTCGGCAACTCGGTCGGTGTGATCCTGCCGCGCGATCTGTTGCGCCGGATGAACGTGGACAAGGGCGATCAGGTCTTCGTGACGCAATCGCCGGCGGGCTGGGTGCTCACGCCCTACGACCCGACGGTGGCCGAGCAGGTCGAGGCCGGCCGCAAGTTCATGAAGCAGTATCGCGACACGTTCCGCGAGCTCGCCAAGTGAGCCGGCGCGAGCCGCGCTGGATCGACAGAACCGCGCTGCTTCTGCTCGTCGGCGAAAGTCTCGCCGAGCACGGCGGCAGCCCGGGCCTGCGCGACGAGGGCTTGCTGGACTCCGCGCTGGCGCGGCCGCAACAGCTGTGGGCCTATGGCAAGCCGGACACCGCGCAGTTGGCCGCCGCGTACGCGTATGGGATCGCAAAGAAC
>JAJTHJ010000299.1 GCA_021298875.1 Burkholderiales bacterium
ACGGTGTTCTCCTGGTCGGGTTGGGAGGGGTCGAAGCCCCCAATCTGCCAGAAGACCCGCCGACCGCTCAGCGGCCTGCATGCAGGCCGCTGAGCAGTCCTCGATCAACGTCAAGTGTCGGATAAATACGAAACCAGCTCAGTAATCCCTCTCACCCGTGGACGCCGAAACAATGCGAGCCTGGCCCCAAAATCATTTCGTTGCAGGCCGCAATCAATATGTTTCTGTCGAGTTTGTTCACCGCGAGATGATTCGTCCCCTGAACGCTGATAAGAAGATTGAATTAGCTAGGAAGATTTCTGCGCAGCTCCCTGACGAGCTAAAGCCAGACTCGAAGCTCTTCAACTCGATTGATGCAATGCGCACTCTTCGCAACAGCTTCGCTCATGGAGCGATCCTTCTTCAGCCCGTTGGTAACTCTGTCCGCGCCTACCCTGCAAGAGACCCCGGAACGACCATAGATCTAGCCTTTGCGAGGATGGTAGATGAGCAAGCGCAGTGGTTGCTGCAGGCGCTCGCAAACTGGCGACACGTGCTTGAGCCGGTCGATGGCATCGACGTTGAGGCAGTATGTGCCTAACTACTCGCTCAAGCGGACAGATCAATCGCTTCGCGATTGATGCTGCCGCTTAGCTCAACAGTTGAGCTTCAAAATATGGCCATTGCTGAAACAGGTTTGTCTTTAATTGCGTGGTGGGGCGCAGGCCTCTCTACGATACTCGCAGTAGTCAAGCTATTTGAGCTTTGGCGAGATCGCTTTCGTGTTGACGTCAGCTACAACTTCACCGGAAGTGAAAGCATCGGCAACGAAATTCTTATCCGTAACCTTTCAAGCCGGCCACTAATCCTCGCGCATTGGGAACTTCTTTATTGTTCCGGTCGTTGGCCAAGAATTTATAGGGGTCAGGCTCGAATTGTTTTCCCGACCCGGCCTACGAGCGGAGTGAAAAGATTCCAGGCTCGATTTGTTCTAAGCGCAAGCCGCAAGCCGGCGGGGTCGAGCCGGCGGGGTCGCGTCTTGTCCATTGCCGCTACGCGAACCAGAGTCGCGTCGATCCGGCGCCGCGCTATGGCAGCCGCAGCCGCAACCCCGGCACCCTGGCAAATCGCCGGTCGTTGGTGAGGAACAGCACGTCGCCGGGCAGCTCCAGCGCACTTGCGGCTTGCAGCGCGTCGGGCGTCTTCAGGCCGTGGCTGGCGCGCAGCGTGGTGGCGCGGTCGACGACGGCAGCGGTCAGCTCGACGACCTGCAACTGACCGGCGTCGAAGAAGTCGCGGTAGGCGTCGATCATGTCCGCATCGCCATCGCGCAGCGGTTGCACGAGACACTCGAGCACGCTCAAACGCGAGACGGCGAACATGGCCTCGGGCGACTCCCGCCGCAGCGCGCGCAGCATGCCCATCAGCCGTGCGTGAAAGGGGTCGCGCGCCTCGATCCAATAGACGACGATGCAGGCGTCCAGGAACAGCGTCACCGCGCGCCACGCCAGGCGTCGCGCTCGGCGCGCAACTGGGCATCGATCTGCCGCTTGCCGCGGGTGGCGCGGCTGGGGCGGTCGAGCAGTTCCCACAGCCCGCGCCGCTCGGTCAACCGTACGTAGTCTTCTTCGCTCATCACGACGTAGCGCGGGCGGTTGTTCTTGATCACGCGCACCGGGCCGTGCTTGAGCAGTTCGTCGAGGCCGGAAATGCCGCGGCGCTTGATCTCCTGGGCGGCGATGGTGTTCATGGGGTGCGGCTCCATCTGTACTTGATTCGGTACCGATTCTAGTCCTGCGCTGCCGCCCGCCCTGTACCCTTACCGCGTTAACCACCGCCGCGCGCCGTAGCTCGCGGCATCGACCAGCGCCACCAGCGCCAGCATCGCGGCGAGGATGGTCGCGGTCTTGCCCATGTGAAACAGGCCCATGTGAAACGCCAGCAGCTGCCCCAGCCCGCCGGCGCCGACCACGCCGAGCACGGCGGCGGCGCGGATGTTGTTCTCCCAGCGGTACAGCGTGTAGCTCATCAGTTGCGGCACCACCTGCGGCAGCGTGGCGTAGAAAAACACGCGCACGCCGCCCACGCCCTGCGCGCGCAGCGCCAGTGCCGGGCCGGGCGGGGCGTTTTCGATCGCCTCGGCAAACAGCCGCCCGAGCACGCCGGTGGTGTGCGCGGCCAGCGCGAGCGTGCCGGCAAACGGCCCCAGGCCGGCGGCGATCAGCAGCAGCGCGGCCCACACCAGCTCGGGGATCGAGCGCAGCGCGTTGAGCAGCAAGCGCGTCGGCGTGCGCGCCGGATTGCGCGCCTGCCCGACCATGCGGCTGGCGGGCACGGCGAGCGCCAGCCCGCCCACGGCGGCGAGCAGCGTGCCGAGCGCGGACATCGCCAGCGTCTCCCAGGTGGCCACCAGCACGCGGCGCAGGAACTCCGGCTGCGTGTCGGGCGGGAAGAACTCGCCGACAAAGCGGCCCATGCTGGCCACCGCCTCGCGTGAGAAGAACTGCCGCCATTGCAGGTCGAGCGTCGCAAAGCTCGCCACCACCAGCACCAGCACGGCGGCGGTGAACCAGCAGGCCTTGCAGCGCGCGTCGAACACGCGCGGCGGCAGGCGGTAGGGCGGGTTGGCGGCGGGGGTGGTCATCGCTTCAGCCCAGCGCCCGCCGCAGCCCCGCGCTGACGCGGTCGGCCAGCGCCACCAGCAGCACGAAGACGGCGAGCATCGTCAGCACCTCGCCGCCGTTGAACATCTTCATCGAGTTGTCCAGTTGCTGGCCCAGCCCGCCCGCGCCGACGAAGCCCAGCACGACCGAGCTGCGGATCGCGCACTCCCAGCGGTAGACGGTGTAGCTGGACAGCTCCGCCGCGTTCTGCGGCAGCAGGCCGTAGAAGAATGCCTGCAAGCGCGAGCTGCCGTTGCGCAGCAGGGTTTCGGTCGGTTGCGCCTCGCCGCTTTCGAGAATCTCGCCGTAGACCTTGCCGAGCATGCCGCCGTAGGTGAGCGCGATGGCCAGCACGCCGGCGGTCGGCCCCAGCCCGACCACACGCACGAACACCAGCGCCCACACCAACTCCGGCACGCTGCGCAGGACGATCAGCAGCCAGCGCAGCAGCTGGCGCAGCCAGAACGGCCCGCGCGCCATGCGGCCCGACAGCGCGGAGATCGACAGTGCGTGGGTGGACAGCAGCGTCAGCGGGATCGCCACCACCAGCGCCAGCGTCATGCCGGCGGTCGCGATGGCCACCGTGCGCCAGGCTTCGCGCGCGACCATCGCCATGAACTCGGCGCTGTGCGCAGGCGGCACAAAGCTCGCTAGGAACTGCCCGGTGATCTTGAGGTTGCGCGCCTCGAAGAGCGTCCACGGCTTGAACTCGGTGGCCACCAGCAGCGGCCACAGCAGCACCAGCGCCGCGCCGGCCCAGAACACGCGCCGCGTCCAGGCCGGGTCGCGCTGCGGCGGAGCGAGGTGGGCGGCGGCGCTCATCCTTGGGTTGAGTTTTGCGGGAGGCAGGCGGCGGCTGCTTGCAGGCAGTGGCTCCGTGGGCTGCGGTCTTCCCTCACCCGGCCGCTGCGCGGCCACCCTCTCCTGGGGGGAGAGGGTTCTGTAGCGCCGCCACCGCGGTAGAGACGGATGGGCGCCGTTGCATCCCGACTTTGGCCCGTGGACCAGGCCCCCACCCCAGCCCTCCCCCGCGCGCGGGGGAGGGAGTAACCCCCACCCCTGCGAAGCGGGGGAGGGTTGGGGTGGGGGCGTGGGCGCCGCATTTGGGCGAGGTTCATGGGCAGAGGTTGGAAGAAGACCGCTGCATCCGGAGTGCACTCGCGCATGGTGCTTGTCCTACCGGCAGTGCATCACCGCCGGCGCGGCCGCGGCCGACGCGGGTTCTTCGGCAGGCGGCGCGCCGGCGAGTTCGTGTTCGTGCTGCGCGTACAGGCGCTCCAGCCGCTCGCGCGTGACCTCGCGCGCGGGCAGGTCGAAGGCGAGCGCGCCGTCGCGCAGGCCGACGACGCGCGCAAAGTGCGCCAGCGCCATGTCCACCTGGTGCAGGGTGGCGACCAGCGTCGTGCCGCGCGTGCGCGCTTCGCCGACCAGCGTGCCAATCGCCTGCCGCGCGCGTGTGGGGTCGAGCGCGGACAGCGGCTCATCGACCAGCCACAGTCGCGCCGGCGCCAGCAGCGCGCGCGCCAGGCCGACGCGCTGGCGCTCGCCGCCGGAGAGGCGATCGACGCGCTCGAATAGCTTGTCGCCGAGGCCAAAGCGGTCGAGCGCTTCGTAGGCGGCGGGGATGTCGCTCGGGTAGGCGAGCGAGCGCAGGCTCGCCCACAAGCCCAGCGCTGGCAGGCGCCCCGCCGACACTGCGGTCACCGCGCGCTGGCGCGGCGGCAGCGGTGGCGTCTGCGGCGCGAGAAAGAGCCGCCCGCGCAGCTTCTGCAACTCGCGCCGCGGCAGGTGCCACGGCTCCACGCCGCCCACGCGCAGCGTGCCCGCCGCCGGCGGCAGTGCGCAGGCAAGCAGATGCAGCAGCGTCGTCTTGCCCGCGCCGGAGGGGCCGATGATCGCCACCTGCTCGCCTTCGGCGATAGCGAGGTCGAGCGGCCGCAGCGCCGGCGGCGCGCCGGTGCGCGCGGCGGGGTGGCGGGCGGAGATTTGGGTGAGGTCGAGGCGCATGGGTACGACTTGTGTTCGACTGCGCTGGCGGGCCCTTGGGCGCTGGTGCCGGGGTCGGCGGACGCGCCTTGTGGTGGCGTTCTTCCCTCATCCCAACCCCTCTCCCGGGGGGAGAGGGGCTTTAGGGATGCACGCCGCCCGCGGCGCTTAGAGCAACCCGGCGCTGCGCGCGGCCGCCTCGATGCCCTTGTAGTTGTCGGGCGTGGTCGGGATGTAGCGGGTGGCGCGGTTCAGTTGCAGGATTTCCTTGCCTTCGGGCGTGTTGGGGTCGATCGCCAAGATCGCTTTGGTCATGCGCTCGCGCTGCGCCGCCGGCATGTCGGCATGCACCGCCCAGTTGTAGTTGAAGTAGGTCGGCGTGGTGTAGAACACATCGACCTCTTTGACGTTGACCCGGTTTTCGGCGACGAACTTGCGCCACACGGTGATGTCGAGCGCGGCGGCATCGACCTTGCCGCTGACCACCGAGGCGATCGTCGCATCGTGCGCGCCGCTGTAGGCCACGCGGCGGAAGTCCTTCTCGGGGTTGATCCCTGCTTGCAGCAGGAAGCTCCTCGGCATCAGGTGGCCGGAGGTGCTGCTCTGCGAGCCGAAGCTCACCTGCTTGCCCTTGAGGTCGGCCAGCGTCTTGATGCCCGAGTCGGTCTTGGCGATGAACACCGACTGGAACTTGGTGTCCTCTTCGCGCTGGGCGATCGGGATCACCTTGCCGCCGGAGCGCTGCGAAGCTTGCACGTAGGTAAAGCCGCCAAACCAGACCAGATCGACCTTCTTGTTGACCATCGCCTCCACCGCCGCCGGGTAGTCGGACACCGGCGTGAACTCGACCTTGGTGCCCAGTTGCTTCTCCAGGTAGGCGACGATCGGGCCGAACTTGCGGATCTGCTCGGTGGCCGCCTCCTCGGGGATGGTGGTCACACGGAACACCTGCTGCGCGTGCGATAAGCTGCCAAAGGCGATCAGCGCGCAGGTGAGCAGGGCTTTGAGGGTGCGGGACGGGGACAGGTCGATCATCGGGGTTGCTCCGGAAGGTTGCGGGGGTGGGCGCGCCGGCGCAGGCTGCGGCCGGCGTGTCAGAAAATTGGTCGTCGTGCGACTGCTTACATTACACGGGTGCGGGGCCAGCCGCGCCCTGCGGATTTCACCGTGCCTGCCCCGCCGCTGATTCAGGTTCACCCCCTCGACCCCGCCGCCGCCCGCGCGGAACTGCTGCGCGGCCTGCGCGGCGAGCCGCCGGCCATCCCGCCCAAGTACTTTTACGACGCGCTGGGCGCGCGCCTGTTCGCGGCGATCACGGAGCTGCCCGAATACACGCCCACCCGCACCGAGGCGGCGATCATGGCCGCGCGGCTGCCGGAAATCGCCCGCGCGCTGGATGCGCAGGGCTGCACCTTGATCGACTTGGGCGCCGGCAATTGCGAGAAAGCCGCGCGCCTGTTTGCCGCGCTGCGGCCGGCGCAGTACGTGGCGCTCGACATTTCGGTGGACTATCTGGCGCAGTCGCTCGACTGCCTGCAACGGCAGTATCTGGAACTGCCGATGCTCGGCGTGGGTATCGACTTCACCCGTGCACTCGACCTGCCGCCGCAGGTGCCGGCGGCGCGGCGGCTGTTCTTCTACCCCGGCTCGTCGATCGGCAACTTCACTCCGGTCGCGGCGCTCGCCTTCCTGCGCGCGCTGCGCGCGGCGGCGGGCGACGATGGCGCGTTGCTGATCGGCGTCGATCTGGTCAAGGACCGCGCGGTGCTCGATGCCGCCTACGACGATGCGCTCGGCGTCACCGCCGCCTTCAACCTGAATGTGCTGAACCACGTCAACGCGCTTGTCGGAGCCGACTTCGACGTGCGCGACTGGCGGCACGTGGCGTTCTACAACGAGGCGCAACAGCGGATCGAAATGCACCTCGAAGCCCGCCGCGACGTAAATGTGCGCCTGCCCGGCGGCGCGTTACCCTTTGCCGCCGGTCGCCGTATCCACACCGAGAACAGCTACAAGTACACGGTGCCGCAGTTTGCGCAGTTGATGGCGGACGCGGGTTTTGCCGTGGCGCAGGCGTTCACCGATGACCGCGACACCTTTGCCCTCTTTGCCGCTCGCGCCGTGTAGTCCCTTGCCCGCAGCGGCGGGAAAGACCGCTGGATACCTTTGCGTCCCGACTTCGGCCCATGAGCCAGGCCCCCACCTCGGCCCGTCCAGTCTCGGCCTGGCAGGGCCTCGCCGCTCCAGCGGCGCGAAGCTGCGCTTCGCGAAAGCCCGCTTCCGCGCCCCGCTTCGCAGGGGAGGGGGTTACTCCCTCCCCCGCCTGCGGGGGAGGGCTGGGGTGGGGGCGTGGATGCCCCAACTTGGTGAGATTCATGGGAAGGGTGGCGCGAAGCGCCGGGCGACGGCGCTCTGACTGCATCGTCGGCCACCCGCTTCGCATCGCATGACCCCCGCCGAACACACCCGCCACGCCACCCGCGCCGACCTGCGCGCCGCGCTGCGCGACGCCCGCGCCACCCTGCGCGCGCGCATCGACGACCTGACCGACGCGCAATGGCAGGTGCCCTATGGCCCCGGCCTCAACCCCATCGCGTGGGAGGCTGCACACGTCGCTTGGTTTGCCGAGACCTGGACCCGCCGCGGCCCGCATCGGCTGGGCGACGACGGTCTGGTCTACGCCGCGCTGCCGCCGCGGATCGCCGGCCCCGACGCGACCCTCGACTCTGCGCGGCTCGCGCATGCCGACCGCTGGCGCGCCCCGCTGCCCGCGCGCCGCGCGGTCGAAGCGATGCTCGATGCGCAACTCGCCGACACGCTGGTCGCGCTCGACGAACTGCCCGACGACGGCGACGCGACGCTCTACGTGCACCGCCTCGCGCTGGCGCACGAAGACATGCACGCTGAAGCCTTTGCCTGGCTGCGCGGCGCGCTCGGCTACGCCGCGCCCGCCGGCCTCGCGCTACCCGCGGCGGCCGCTGCGCCGCCACTGCGCTTCGGCGCTGCGTGCGTGCGGCTCGGCTTCTGTTCGGACGAGCCGGGCTTTCACTTCGACAACGAGTGCGAAGGGCCGGAAGTCGAACTGGCGCCGTTCGAGATCGACGCTGCGCCCGTGACCGCCGGCCGCTTTGCAGAATTCGTCGACGCCGGTGGCTACACGCGTGAAGACTTCTGGCCCGGCGCCGCCGGCCGTTGGCGCGCCGCCAGCGGCGCCACGCACCCCGCGCGCTGGCGCCGTGCCGTCGGCGGCGGCTGGGAGGCGCGCTGGTTCGACCGCTGGCCGCCGCTCGACCCTGCGCAGCCGGTAGTCCACGTCAACGCCTACGAGGCCGAGGCCTTCTGCCGCTGGGCGGGCCGCCGCCTGCCGCGTGCGGCCGAGTGGGAGTACGCGATACGCCGCGAGCCCGCGTTGCACTGCGCCGGCCGCGTGTGGGAATGGACGGCCGACGACTTTCTGCCCTACCCCGGCTTTGTGCCGCACCGCTACCACGATTACAGCAAGCCGTGGTTCGGCAATCACCGCGAACTGCGCGGCGGCTCCTGCGGCGCGCCTGCGCGCCTGCATCATCCGCGCTTTCGCAACTTCTTCACGCCGGAGCGCACCGATATCTTTGCCGGGTTTCGCACCGCGGCGGACGAGTGACCCGTCGTTGTTCGGCGTTCCCGCTTGGCGTCAATGGTGTTGCATCGTTGCCGTATCGGCGTTGGTACGGGCACCTTGGGTTCACGCGCCGCCGCGGCCGATCGTCAACCTCGCGAAGGCCCGCCCGCTCTGATCGACGTAAACCTGTCCTGCGGTGTGGGCGACGACCCATAGCGGCCGGAAGCTGTCGAAGCTCTCCCGGCAAGGACGCCAGCCGAGGAGAGGCACTTGCCAGTCCGTGAACAGCGGGAAGGCGCTGCGCGCGACCTCGAGTGCGCGCGCGGGCGACAGTAGGGCGCCTGCGGTGGGGTCGAGCACTTGCGCCGCGGACTCGACCGCCAGAGTGTCGGCATCGAGTTGCACGATGCCGACGTCGAAGCGCTCGATGTGATGGAGCGGCGAGGCAGGCGGGGGCGAAGGGTCCATGTCGATCCGCGTGGACGGCGAGCCGCGGTTCAACCACGGGTCCGGCGCGGTCGGCCGCAACCGGACGATCGCGCGACCGGGGCTTTCCCGG
>JAJTHJ010000284.1 GCA_021298875.1 Burkholderiales bacterium
ACGGTGTTCTCCTGGTCGGGTTGGGAGGGGTCGAAGCCCCCAATCTGCCAGAAGACCCGCCGACCGCTCAGCGGCCTGCATGCAGGCCGCTGAGCAGTCCTCGATCAACGTCAAGTGTCGGATAAATACGAAACCAGCTCACCCACACGCCCCCGTATACCCGCAAGCCGTACAAAACTCGCACCCATCGCGCTTGATCATCGCCGCCGCGTGGCAACTGGGGCACACCTTGCCCTTGACCGGCGAGGTCTCGTGGCGGATGTGCTCGTGCGCCATGTCGGGCACCGCCAAAATCCCGGCGGCTTGCAGCGCGCGGCCTTCGTCGTCGAGCAGGCCCAGCACCTTGTAGCGGTGCAGCAGCAGCGTGGCGATGTAGGCCACAGTGCTCGGGTACATCGCGGAGCGGTCTTCGCCGGGGATCGGCGCCCAGAACTCGCCGTTCTGCTCGCCAAAGTTGAGCAGCTTCTTCAGCTTCAGCCCGATCCAGTTGGCATCGACCACGCGCATGTCGAGCGAGATCAGCTTGCACAGGCCGTCGAGCACCTTGGGGTATTCGCCCGCCAGCCAGATCGAATACGGCCGGCGGCTGCCGTCGGGCAGGTGCAGCTCCTTCACGCCCAGCACAAAGTCGTCGCCGGTGCCGGGGTTCTCCACGTCCACCGTCCAGCTCATCGTGCCTAGCGGCCCGGCCTTGGGCTCCTTCTTTGAAAACAGCGCATCCAGCACCGGCGTCGGGTGGCTGCCGATGTCGGTAAACGTGCCCAGGGTGTCGCAGCGCCAGCGCACGATGTTGGCAAACGCAGCCACCACGCCGCTTTGCCAGAGCGCGTCGCCGTTGGGCGGCATCTTGAGGAAGAAGCCCTGCTCGTCGCGCGCCTTGGCCAGTGCGTCCAGCTTCATCTTGAGCCAGGCGCGGTCTTCGGAGCGCATGTCCATCGACAGCGCCTTGGAAATGGCGCCCAGCCCGCGCGGCTGCTCGGAACCGTTGACCCAGACCTCGAAAGGCTGCGGCCCGCGGCCGTTTTCCACCTGGCCGATGAAGATGGCAAAGCTCTCCTTGCGCTCGGGAATCTCCACCATGTAGGTCCAGGCCATGTTGCCCTGCGCGAGCTCGGGCCGGCCCGGCCATTTGAGGCTCGCCAGCGCCGGCTGCGGCGTGGTTTGCAGGCGCACGCGGCGGTCGGGGTCGTCCTTCAGGTCCTGCGGGCTGGCCTGCGCCTCGGGCGTCTCTTTCTTGACCTCCAGCACCGAGCCGATCACGTTGTTGGGCCGGTAGGTGGTGATGCCCTTCAACCCCGCCTTCCACGCCTGGAAGTACAGATTGCGGAAGTCGTCGAACGGATAGTCCTCCGGCACGTTGACGGTCTTGCTGACCGCGGCGTCGATGTACGGCTGCACCGCGGCGATCATCTTCATGTGGTCGGTGGCGGACATCTCCAGCGCATGCACGAAGGCGGCGGGCAGCCGGTCGGTGTCGCCGCCCATCAGCTTGAACAGCCGATACGCGTAGTCCTCGACCGCGTACTCCTGCTTGCTGCCGTCCGGCATGCGCTTCTTGCGTACGTAGGTCCATGAGAAGGTCGGCTCGATGCCGCCCGAGGCGTTGCCGGCAAAGGCGAGCGAGATCGTGCCGGTGGGCGCGATCGACAGCAGGTGCGAGTTGCGGATGCCGTGCTTGCGGATGCGCGCCTTGAGCGGCTCCGGCAGGCGCGCGGCGCAGTGCGGCTCGGCCAGGTACTTGTCGGCGTCGAAGAGCGGGAACTTGCCTTTCTCCTGCGCCAGTTCGGCCGACGCTTCGTAGCTGGCATCGCGCATCGCGCGCGAGATGTCGCCGGCCATGGCGCGGGCGGCGTCGCTGTCGTAGCGCAGGTTGAGCATTGTCAGCGTGTTGCCCAGCCCGGTGAAGCCCAGGCCGACTCGCCGCTTGGCGGCGGCCTCGGCCTGTTGCTCTTGCAGCGGCCACAGCGTGGCTTCCAGCACGTTGTCCAGTGCGCGGATCGACACCTTGACTACCTGCGCAAACTTGGCGAAGTCGAAGGTCGGCTGGCTGCCAAACGGATCGATCACAAAGCGCGTCAGGTTGATCGAACCGAGGCAGCAGCAGCCGTAGGGCGGTAAAGGCTGTTCGCCGCATTGCCCGGTCACAAGGCCGTTGAAGATCACCGCATTGCCGTCGGGCTGCGTGGTGTCGTACACGGCCTCGCGGCCCGCGTACTCGATGCGCTCGATGCGGGTCGTGAAGCGCTGGGTCTTGCGCAGCGCCTTGCCCTGCACCCAGCCGCGGTACTTGGCGGCCTTGGCTTCGCCCATGAAACCGATCTCGGCCATGAAGCGCTCGCGCGACTCGCCATCGACGATCAACTCGTAGTCGGCGCGGCAGGCGTAATCGCGCTGGCCGCCGCGGCCGTCGGGCAGTTGCCGCGTGCCCGCCGCGCGCCGCCGGTGGATGCGGCAGAAGACGCCAAAGTTGGCGAGCAGCACTTGCACGTCCTTCAGCAGCGACACTTCGCTGGAGGCGAGGCGGATCGAGCAACTGTTGCTCGAGGTGGAAATGTTGACCGTGCCGTCGGTCTGGAACAGCGCACGCAGGTAGCCGCGCACGCAGTCCTCGCTGCCACGCCAGATCAGCTCCGGCACGCTGTGCTTGCTCGCGGCCGTGAAGCCGTAGTGCGTGAGCAGCCGCGCCAGCAGCACCGAGCGGATGACGAGCAGATTGCGCTCCGGCACCGCCACCGGCTTGACCGCATACGCGCGCGCGGTGGCCGCGGTGCCGGCGATCAGCGCGTTGATGGTGGCGACGACGCGCGGTGCCAGATCGCGATCCGCGCCCCACAGGTTGACGACCGCGGCGTTCAAGCCGTTGCCGCGATTCGTGAAGTGCCCATCGCCGGCGATCAGGCCGATCAGTTCGCCAAGCTCGGCCGAGCCTTCGGAGCCGAACTGGCCCTTGCCCGACTGCACCAGCAACTCGTCGCCGGGCTTGAGTTCCGCGAGCTTCAACTTGCCGCGCGTGGTGTAGAAGTCGTGCCAGGCGGTGGCCTTGATCTCGTAGCCGTCGGCGCTGACCACGCGGTACACGTCCGCCTCGCTCGCGGTCATGAAGGCCGGCACGGCGGGCCGCACCGTGGTACCGCGCACGTTCGCGTCGCCCTGCGGCAGGCTGCGCAGATCGACCGTGGCGGCGAGCGCCGCGCCGCTGGCGTGCAGGTCGCCGATCCGCACCATGCCGTACTGCGTGTGCAGCCGGGTGTCGGCGGTCACGCAGGGGTTGGTCGCGGCGATGGTCTCGCAGTAGTTGAGGTTGTTGTCCTGGTTGACGCGGTCGATGAAGATCACGCCCGGCTCGGCGTGGTTGTAGGTGGAGCGCATGATCTGGTCGAACAGATCGCGCGCCCGCAGCTTGCGGTACACCCAGGAGCCATCGGCGCGCTGGTAGGCACTGGCCTTGTCGAAGGGCTCGGCCACGTGGGTGAGTTCGATTTCCTCGTCGCGCTCGACCGCCTGCATGAAGGCGTCGGTCACCGCGACACTCATGTTGAAGTTGGTGAGCGACCCGTCGCGCTTGGCGTGGATGAATTCCTCCACGTCCGGGTGGTCGCAGCGGATCATCCCCATCTGCGCGCCGCGCCGCGCGCCGGCGGACTCCAGCGTCTCGCAGCTCTTGTCGAAGACGCGCATGTACGACATCGGCCCGCTGGCGCGCGAGTGCGTGCCATGCACCATCGCGCCCTTGGGACGGATCGCCGAGAAGTCGTAGCCGACGCCACCGCCGCGGCGCATCGTCTCGGCCGCCTGCGCGAGCGCACCGTAGATCGACGGCACGCCGTTGCGGGTCTGCGTGATCGCATCGCCCACCGGTTGCACGAAGCAGTTGATCAGTGTGGCCGCAATGCCGGTGCCGGCCGCGGAGTTCACCCGCCCGCCGGGGATGAAGCCATCGACCATCGCCTGATGGAAGCGCGCCTCCCATTCCGCGCGCAGCGCGGGCTTCTCCACCGCGGCCAGGCCGCGCGCCACGCGGCGGCGCACGTCGTCGATCGATTTTTCCTCGCCCTTGGCGTACTTTTCCAGCAGCACGTCCACCGAGATTGGCTGCTCGTCGAGCAGGGTTTGGGCGTTGTCGAGTTTCATCGGGTGTTCTCTCCTCTGTCGTCCCCGTTGCGCAAGCGCGGCGACTGCGAGGGGGCCGCGCGCGAAAGCGGGCATTGTGAACCCGCGCACCGCCGGGCGCCAAGCGCAAATTCACCTCGCTCCCAACATGAAGGGGTAGGGATGGACAAGCGGCCCAATATGTTGGGGTCAAGCGGGCTTGGGCGCAGTGACGGCCTGCTGCTGGTGGCGCCGATATACTGGCCGCGCCTTTTGGCCTGCGCGTCGCTTGAGCGCCCGCTCGCGCGCTTGCGCCGGCCGCACCGTGCGCTGCCGCTGCGATGAATCTGCAACAGTTCCGCTTCCTGCGCGAGGTCGCGCGCAGCAAATTCAGCCTGACCGCGGCGGCGCGCGTGCTGCATACCTCGCAGCCGGGCATCTCCAAGGCGCTGATCGACCTGGAGCGCGAGTTGGGCGTGCCGATTCTCGCGCGCCAGGGCAAGCGCATTCTGGGCGTCACGCCGCCCGGCCAGCAGGTGCTGCTGGCGGCCGAGCGCGTGATGCAGGAACTCGACAACCTGAAGAAGCTCGCGCGCGACTACGCCGGCGCGCCCTCGGGCACGCTGCGGGTGGCGACCACGCACACGCAGGCGCGCTACGTGCTGCCGCAGGTTGTGCAGCGCTTTGCGGAGAAGTACCCGCAGGTGCGGTTGAAGCTCCTGCAAAGCGACCCGCCGCAGATTGTGCAGATGCTGGCGAGCGGCCAGGCCGACATCGGTTTTGCCACCGAGTCGCTGGCCGATGCGCCGGGGCTGGCCTCGATCCCCGTGTACGAGTGGCATCACGTCGCCATCGTGCCGCCGGGGCATGCGCTGCGGAAGTTCGCCACCCAGCCGGGCAAGCTGACGTTGAAGGACTTGGCGCGCCATCCGCTGGTGACCTATGAAGGGCACTTTGCCGGCCGCACCAAAATCGACGCCGCGTTTGCGGCGGCGGGGATCGAGCCGTCGATCGTGCTGGAGGCGATCGATGCCGACGTGATCAAGACCTACGTGGCGCTGGGGCTGGGTGTGGGGATCATCGCCGGTGTCGCCTCCGACCCCGCGCGCGACGGGCTGCTCGCGTTGCCGTGCCGGCACCTCTTCGGCGTGCAGGCGGCCCGGCTGGCCGTCAAGCGCGGCGCGTATCTGCGTGGGTTTGTGTATTCCTTCATCGAACTGCTGGCGCCGGGGTGGGACAAGGCGCGGCTGGAGGCGGTGTTCCGGGAATAGACTCCCATTGGCTGTTTGTTGCGGACGTGGACGTTCGTCCGGTTGCCGGCGTTCCTCCCTCACCCGCTCGCTTCGCTCGTGCCGGAGCCGCGCGCTGGCAGGCGCGCGTCGCTCCAGCGGCGCAAAGCAGGCGCTTTGCGAAACTCCGCTTCCGCCCCGGCGGGAGAGGGTTTGAAGCCCCTCCCCCCCCGGGAGAGGGGTTGGGGTGAGGGAAGACCGTCACGCTTTGGCACCAGCACCCACGACGCGACAGACTTTGGAGACTCACAATGACCAAAGACACCCAAGGCCGCGAATCCGATCCGCGCGTGACGACCAACCGCGCAGCCGCCGCGATCCCGATCCACGGCCTGCACCACTACGCCTACCGCTGCCGTGATGCCGAAGAAACGCGCCACTTCTACGAAGACATCCTCGGCCTGCCGCTGTGGCACATCATCCAGAGCGATTACGTGCCCTCCACCGGCGAGTACTGCCCGTACACGCACATCTTCTTCCGGATGAGCGACGGCGCCTGCGTGGCCTTCTTCGACCTCGGCGACGACGAGGCCGCGCAGCCCTCACCCAACACGCCGGCTGGGTCAACCATCTGGCGCTGCGGGTCGATACGGTGGAGCACCTGGAGCGCACCAAGGCGGAGCTGGAAAAGCACGGCGTCGAGGTGATCGGCGTGACTGACCACCACATCTTCAAGTCGATCTACTTCTTCGACCCCAACGGCATCCGGCTGGAACTGACCGCGCAGGTCGCCTCCGAGATGCGCATGCTCGAAGAAAGCCGCCACGCGCACGCGCGGCTGGCACAGTGGACCGCGCGCAAGGCGCAGTGGCGCGCCGAACGCGCCGCCGGCCGCGGGCCGCAAGCGCTCAAGCCGCAGGTCAACGATCGTCCCGAGGTTGCGGCGCGCGCCGCGGCCAAAGCAGGGTGAAGGTCGCCATCGTCGGCGCCGGCGGCATCGGCGCCACGCTGGGCGCGCGGCTGGCACAGGCCGGGCACGAGGTGAGCCTCGTTGCGCGCGGCGCGCATCTGGCGGCGCTGCGCGCGGGCGGCTTGCGCTTTGTCGATCACGTCGATGGCCGCTCGGCGACGCTGCCGCTGCCGGCCAGCGACGACCCGGCGGATTTCGCTGCGCAGGACTTGGTGGTGATCGGCCTCAAGGCGCATGCGATCGCGCCGATGCTGCCGCGGATTGCACCGCTGATCGGTGCCGACACCGTCGTGCTGCCCGCCATCAACGGGCTGCCGTGGTGGTACTTCTACAAGGAGGGCGGCCCGCTCGACGGCCAGCGCGTGCAGGCGCTCGACCCGCAGGGCACGATGTTCGCCGCGCTGGACTGTGCGCACATCGTCGGCTGCGTGGTTCACATCGCCGCCGAGGCGCGTGCGGCGGGCGAGGTGCATCACACCGGCGGCCGCAGACTCATTCTCGGCGAGCCGGACGGCAGTGAGTCGCTGCGGCTGCGCGCACTGTGCGCGGCGCTGACGGCGGCAGGCTTTCAGGCGGAGGCATCGACGCGCATCCGGCTCGATGTCTGGGTCAAGCTGCTTGGCAACCTGTCGTTCAACCCGGTGGCGGCGCTCACCGGTTACCTGATGAACCAGATCTGCGCCGACGAAGACTTGCTCGGCGTGATCCGCACGACGATGCGCGAGGGCATGGCCGTGTCCGCTCACTACGGCTACCCGATGCCGATGACGCCCGACCAGCGCATCGACCTTGCGCGCCAGTTGGGCGCGGCAAAGATCTCGATGCTGCAAGACCTGGAGGCGCGCAAGCCGCTGGAGCTGACCGCCATCGTCGGCGCGGTGATCGAACTGGCCGAGCGTGCCGGCATCGACGTGCCGACGATCCGCCACGTGCATGCGCTGACGCTGGCGCGCGCGCGGGCGTTGGGGATCGCGTGAGCGCACCCGTCCTGCGCGTAGCGCGGCCCACGCTCGACTTCGAGCTGCTGCGACGCTTCTACTGCGACGGGCTGGGCTTCGAGCTGTCATCGAGCTTCTCCGACCACGTTGGCTTCGACGGCTGGATTCTCGGCCACCCGCGGGCGCTGTATCACCTCGAGTTCACGCGTCATCCTGATGTGAAGGTCGTACGTTCACCGACGCACGAGCATCAGCTCGTGTTCTATCTGCCGGGCTTGGCCGAATGGCGGGTGGCGGTCGCGCGGATGCGCGCGGCGGGCTGCACGGAGGTCGAAGCCTTCAACCCCTGGTGGCGCGAGCGTGGCGCGACCTTCGAAGACGCGGACGGTTACCGCGTCGTTCTCTTCAACGCGGAGTGGAGCAGATGACGACAGTTGCTTTCATCGGACTCGGCAACATGGGCGCGGCGATGGCTGGCCACCTGCAAGCGGCGGGCTATGCGCTGCGCGTCCACGCGCGGCGGGCGGCAGCGATGCAGCCCTTCGTCGCCCGTGGCGCGGTCGCCTGCGCCACGCCGGCCGAAGCCGCGCGCGGTGCGGAGTTCGTCTGTACCAACGTCACCGCGACGGCAGACGTCGAGACGGTGCTCCTCGGCACCGGCGGCGTCGTGCACGGTGCCAGCGCCGGCACCGTGGCGCTCGACTTCAGCACGATCTCCGCGCTGGCAACGCGCGCCATTGCGCAGCGCCTTACCGAGGGCGGCATCGAGATGCTCGACTGCCCCGTCTCCGGCGGCACGCGTGGCGCGCGCGAGGCAACACTAACCTTGATGGTCGGTGGCAAGGCCGAGGTACTCGAACGCGCCCACCCGCTGCTGCGCCATCTGGGCAAGACCATCACGCACGTCGGCGGCCACGGCGCCGGGCAGGTGGCCAAGGCGTGCAACCAGATCGTGCAGGTGGTCAACATCCAGGGCATCGCCGAGGCGATGCTCTTCGCCCGCGCCAACGGCGTGGCGCCGGCGCAGATGCTGGCGGCCATCTCCTCCGGTTTTGCCGGCAGCCGGATGCTCGACCTGATGGGCCCGAAGATGGCCGCCCGCGACTTTGCCGCCGGCATCGAGGCGCGGCTGCACCACAAGGACTACGGCTTGATCGTGGACATGGCGCGCGAGGCGGGTGTGGGGTTGCCCGCGGTGGCGCTGGTGGCGCAGCAGTTGAACGCGCTGATGGGGCAGGGCTGGGGGATGGACGACACGAGTTCGCTGCTGCGGGTGCTCGAGGCGGCCAACGGGCGTAACGAGTAGCGGCTGCAATACACTGCGCGCCAACGTCGGTCCTCGCGGGCGTCTAACGCTATCGAGCTGTCTTGATTGCACCCGAGTACGGCCTGCATCGAAAGGCCGGTCTCGCCCGGCGCTTCCTGCCCCCCGACCAGAATCCGCACCGGAGTGTCGTGCTCGCGCCCCCACCCCAACCCTCCCCCGCTTCGCAGGGGAGGGGGTAACTCCCTCCCCCCGCTTGCGGGGGAGGGTTGGGGTGGGGGCGTAGGCGCCTCGACGTGCTGAGGTGCACCGGTTGGAGTAACGGAAGACCGCGGGCTCGCAGCGATCGTTCGGATAAGTACCTTTGCGCAAGACGATGCCCTCCACCGCGCCGCCCTTCACCCGCGCCGAACTCGCCGCCGCGCCGCGTGAAGTTCTGCGCGCGGGCCGCTGGGCCAACGCGGTCGTGCTCAAGGCGCGGGTGGCCGGGTACGACTGGACGGTGAAGGACTTCGCCAGCCGCTCGTGGTGGGTGCGGCAGACGCTGGGGCGCTTCCTCCTCGGGCGCGAGCTGCGTGCGTTGCAACGGCTGGCCGGGCTGGACGGCGTGCCGGAGCAGGCCTTTCGCGTCGATGAGCACGCCATCGCCGCGCGCTACGTGCCGGGCACGACGCTCGACAAGGCGCCGGCCGAGCAGACGACCCCCGCCTTCTTCGCCGCGCTCGAAGCGCTGTTCCGCGCGATGCACGCGCGCGGCCTGGTGCACCTGGACTCGCGGGGTGCCAGCAACCTGCTGGCGCGTCCCGACGGCCGCCCGGCGGTGATCGACTTTCAGGCCGCGCTCGACACGCGCTGGCTGCCGCGCGGGCTGCGCAGCGTGCTGGAGTCGATCGACATGGGCGGCGTTTACAAGAACTGGCAGCGCCGCGCGCCCGACACAATGGGGGCAGAGCGCGCCGCCGCCTACGAACAAGCCACCCGCTGGCGCCGCTGGTGGCCGGCGCGTGGATACTTCGGGGTCTCCAAGAACCGCCCCGGTCGCCGATGATCGACTCCGTCCGCTCCCTCTTCCGCCACCCCGGCCTGCGCCGCATCATCGTGGTCCTGCGCGTGCCGCTGGTGATCGTGGTGGTGCTGGCGCTGCTGCCGCTGGCGCGGCGCGAGTGGCTGCTGCCGGGCTTCGCCCTGTCGATGGTCGGCGAGGCGATCCAACTCTGGTGCTTTGCCGCGCTGGAGAAAAACGACACGCTCACCGCCCGCGGCCCGTACACGATGGTGCGCAACCCGATGTACCTCGGGCGGTTCTTCATCGTCTCCGGCTTCCTGCTGCTGCTGGGCCAGCCTTGGCTGCTGGCCGTGTTCGTGCTCGGCTACTGGCTGTACATGGAGTCGCGCGTCGGCCGCGAAGAGCGGCTCCTGGCCGGCATCTTCGGCGCCGCCTACGCCGACTACTGCGCGCGCGTGAGGCGCTTTGTCCCCGGTGCGCCGCTGCCTGGGGCGCCGGTGCTCTACTGGAACTGGGACCTGTTCCGCCGCAACAGCGGGCCGAAGAATCTGCTGCTGACGCTGGCGGCCTGGGCGGTCGCGGCGGGCTGGGTGCTCTGGCGCGGTCAGTAACGGCGCAGCAGATCGAGCGCGCAGTCGAAAAGTGGGCTCGCCACGTTGGCGAGTTCGTCGCACACCGTCAGGTGGTTAGTGCCGGGCATCGGCACGTCGCGCAGAAAGACCTGCGGCCAGCGCTGCGCAATCAGCGCGTTCTGCCGGCGGAACTCCGCCGACTCCAGCGCGCCGACCGCGGTGGCCAACGGCGCGTCCGTGGCCGGCGGCAAATGGATCGGCGACAGCCGGCGCGCGCGCGTGGCATCGAGCCCCAAGTCGGTGTTGACGAAGGGGGCGTAAAGCAGCGGCTCCAGGTCGTACAGGCCGCTCACAGCCAGCCCGCCCTTGACCAGATCGCGCGGCAGATCGGGCGCGAACACGGGCCACAACACGGCCATCGCCATCGCGGTCAGGTGGCCGCCCGCCGAGTGGCCGCAGACGACGATCCGGTTCGACTCGAAGCCCAGCCGCGCGCCGTTGCGCCACAGCCAGGCGAGCGCGCGTAGCACCTGTCGCACGATCTCCTCAAGCGGTGTGGCTGGCGCCAGCCCGTAGTTGACGAGCGCCACCGCCGCGCCGTGATCGACGTAGGGCGGCGCGATCCAGGAAAAATCCGCCTTGTCCAGCGAGCGCCAGTAGCCGCCGTGGATGAAGACCAGCAGCGGCGCGCCGGTGCGCTCGGCGGGAAAGAGATCGAGCGTCTCCGCCGCCGCCGCGCCGTAGCGCAGATCGAGCTGGCAGGGCCGCGCTGCGCGCACCGCCGCGGCCTGCTCAGCCCAGCGGGCGAAAATTTGCGGGTGCTCGGGGATCGCGGCGCGGGCGTTGTACTCGCGCTCGCAGAATTCGGTCGTGTAACGCATGGCGGCCTCCGTGCCGGCAGTCTAGACCGCGCTACAATATTCGCCGTTTTCGTGGGGACGTAGCTCAGCTGGGAGAGCGTCGCGTTCGCAATGCGAAGGTCGGGAGTTCGATCCTCCTCGTCTCCACCACCATTCAACGCCCAACCTCTATCGGTTGGGCGTTTTCAT
>JAJTHJ010000345.1 GCA_021298875.1 Burkholderiales bacterium
CATGGCGACTGCCACATAGCGAGGCCACCTTATTTGTGTGAGCGATACTACAAGTAAAAAAATCTGTTTCACCTGACACGCAATGGGTTCGCGATTCAGCATAGACAAAACTTGTGATGCAGACAACTGCAAACACACTGAGTGCGCGAAGCGATCTCATTGATGCTCAAGGCGTAGCTAAGCCGGAAGCGGAGGCATGGGCTAAATGGGCCAGGGTCAAATTGTTCTGCGCAATGCATCGAGACACCGTGTGCTGATCGTTCCGAGTCCAGCAACGCAAACTACTCGATCCTTGCCCCCCTTGCGATGCTTCATCGTCCTCCCCCTACGCCGCGAGTGGAGCAGCTTCTACGCGCGGACGCCAGCGGCCGCGCTTCTCCTCCAGCACGATGCGCTCGTTGAGCAGGCGCTCGACCGTGTTCAGCCGGTCGATCGTGCGGCCGATCGCGGCATTGCCTTCGTGCTTCGCCATCCAGAGCAGGCGCAGATTGCGGTCGGCCCACAGCGGCACCGCGCCGCGCTTTTCCCACAGCGCGACGGTCTGCTCGGAGTTGCCGAGCAGCCGCGCCAGCGACTTCTGCGACAGGCGTAGCGCCTGCCGCAGGTAGCGCAGTTCGCCGCCGGTGAGCCGGCCTTGCTTGCGCGTCAGCGCCTGGCAAATGGCGACCGCCAGCGCGTCGGCATCGCGCACTGCGATCGCGTTGCCGTAGGCGGTGCGGCGGCGCTCGTAGCCGTTGGCGAGCCACACGTTGCGCAGGCCGGCGTCGTTGTATCGGATCATCGCGAACCTCCCAGTTCCATCGCCGTCACGACCACCAAGCCCGGATCGGCATCGGACAGCGCCGCCACCACACCGAGGTTGCGTCCGGCGATGTACCGCTCCATCCGGCACTCCAGCGAACCGCGCGCCAGGTTCGGCTCGGGCGCGCGCCGCAAAGCGCCGCGCCGCAAGACCTCCAGCGCCAGATCGACGCCAATGTGCCGTTTGCGCATCTGTATCCGTGCATGCTCGGTGAAGTACACCGCGGCGCTGTCCGCCGCCCGCGTCCGGATCAGTTGTTCGACCTGCCCCGTGCCGAGGGCAAAGACCGTGGAACGCCGACCCATAAAAATTATAGGCCCGGCCGCAGGCGCGCCTACACCTCGTCACATCCCCAGGATGCGCCCAATCCGCGCCAGATAGTCGCTGCCCTTCACCGCGTCGGTAAAAAGTTCGTCGCCAACGTTGGCGAGCGCGGCGCGTACGCCGTGCAGGCGCTCATGCATCGCGGCCGGCGCGGCGTCCGTCTGCGCCAGTT
This sequence comes from Burkholderiales bacterium, assembly GCA_021298875.1. GTDB lineage: Bacteria > Pseudomonadota > Gammaproteobacteria > Burkholderiales > Burkholderiaceae_F > JAJTHJ01. Next base: position 1,299 of record JAJTHJ010000345.1, read on the forward strand.
GCGCGCGCAACTGCTCGACTTCGGCGCGCAGCGGTGCTAGGTCGCCGTGGCCGGCGCGCACGGCTTGCAGGTCGCGCTCGAGCGCGGCGACCAGGCGCTCGACTTCGGCCAGGTCGATGGAAGTGGTTTTGTCGCTCATCGGTGAATCTCCCGCTGTTTCTCCCACACGTGCGCGCAGTCTATTGCAGCAAGCGCCGGCGCGATAATCGGCCGATGCTGCTCACCGCCGAACTCCCGCCCGCAATCTCCGTCGCCGGCTGGGCCCTGCTGCTGCCGTTTGCGCTGCTGTCGCTGGCGGCGGCGCGGCGGCAGTTCCTGACCGCGGACGTGCAGCAACACCTGTGGCTGGCCGGCGCGCTGGTGATGGCCTGGCTGTGGTCGGCGCAGGTGGGCGTGGCGCACGGGCCGCGCTTTGCGATGCTGGGCGTGGCCTTGTACGCGCTGCTCTTTGGCCGCGCGCGGGCGATCCTCGGCACGCTGCTGGCGCTGGCGCTGCACACTGCGGCCTTCGGCGGCAGTTGGGCGGACTTCGGCGTCAATGGTCTGTTGATCGCGGTCGCACCCGTGTGGCTGACGATCACGCTGCAACGGTTGCTCGAGCGCTGGCTGCCGAAAAACCTTTTCATCTTCATGATCGGCAACGGCATGTTCGTGGTGTTCGTCGTCACCGCGGCGACCAGTGCGGCGCTGCTGGCCGCCGGCTGGGCCGCGGCGCCAGCGCACGCGCACAACGCCGGCGACCTGTTCGGCTACGCGCTGCTGCTCGCCTGGGGCGAGGCGTTGTTGTCCGGGATGCTGTTCACTGCGCTGGTGGTCTACGTGCCGCAGGCGGTGCTCACTTACCGGCAGGACCTCTACCTGCCGCGCCACGGAGCGATGCGATGACCCTGCGCAGCGGCGCGCAACTGCTGGTCGATCAACTGCGCGTGCACGGCGTGCAGCGCGCGTTTTGCGTGCCGGGCGAGAGCTACCTCGCGGTGCTGGATGCGCTGCACGACGCGCCGGAGATCGCGCTGGTGGTCAACCGGCACGAGTCCGGCTCGAGCTTCATGGCCGACGCCTACGCCAAGCTGACCGGCCAGCCCGGCGTGGCCTTCGTCACCCGCGGGCCGGGAGCGACCAACGCCGCCATCGGCGTGCACACGGCGCAGCAGGACTCGACACCGATGGTCTTGTTCATCGGCCAGGTGGGCAACGACTTCGTCGAGCGCGAGGCGTTTCAGGAGATCGACTACCGCCGGATGTTCGGCCCGATGGCCAAGTGGGTCGCGCAGATCGACCGTGCGGAGCGGGTGCCGGAACTCATTGCGCACGCCTTCCAGACCGCCACCAGCGGACGGCCGGGGCCGGTGGTGCTGGCGTTGCCGGAAGACATGCTCGCCGCCCGCGCGGAAGGGCGTGACGCCCTGCCCTACTCGCCGGTGCAGGCGCAGCCGGGCGCAGCGCAGCTCGAGCAACTGCGTGCGCTGCTGGCGAGTGCGCAGCGGCCGCTGGCGATCCTCGGCGGCTTTGGCTGGACGCGCGCGGCCTGCGGCGCGTTTGCGCGCTGGGCGCTCGCAAGCGGTCTGCCCGTGGCCTGCGCGTTCCGCTTCCAGGACCTCTGCGACAACCGGCTGCCCAACTACGTCGGCGACGTCGGCATCGGCATCAACCCGAAGCTCGCCGCGCGGGTCAAGGAAGCCGACCTGATCCTCGCCATCGGCCCGCGGCTGGGCGAGATGACCACCAGCGGCTATACGCTGCTCGAGGTGCCGGTGCCGAAGCAAACTCTCGTGCACGTGCACCCCGGCATCGAAGAACTGGGCCGCGTGTACCAGCCGCGGCTCGCGATTGCTTCCGGGCTGGCGGAGTTTGCGCAGGCGCTGGCCGCGACCGCGCCCATCGCCGATGCGCCGTGGCGCGGCGCCACCGCGCAGGCGCGCGCCGAGTACGAAGCCTGGCAGGTGCGGCCGCCTGTGTATGCGAGCGGCACCGCCCAGCTCGATCTGTGGCAGGCGATGCAAGACGCGCAGCGCCTGCTGCCCGCCGACACCATCGTCACCAATGGTGCGGGCAACTTCAGCGCCTGGGCGCACCGGTTCTGGCGTTACACGGGCTTGCGCACGCAACTGGCGCCCACCAGCGGCGCGATGGGCTACGGCGTGCCGGCCGGCATCGCGGCCAGCCTGACGGCGCCCGAGCGCACGGTGTTGACGCTCGCCGGCGACGGCGACTTTCTCATGACCGGGCAGGAACTCGCCACCGCCGTGCAGTACGGCGCCGCACCCATCGTGCTCGTGTTCAACAACGGCATGTACGGCACGATCCGCATGCATCAGGAACGCGAGTTTCCGGGGCGGGTGGTAGGCACCGCGCTGGCGAACCCGGACTTCGCAGCGTTGGCGCGGGCGTATGGCTGCGCGGGCGTGCGGGTGGAGCGCAGCGAGGACTTCGCACCCGCGCTGCAAGTTGCGCTGTGCCACACGCGGCAGGCAAGGCGCCCGGCGCTGATCGAGTTGATCTGCGATCCGGAGATCAGCACGCCGAACAAGACGCTGACGGCGCTGCGCAGCGGAACGTAGATCACGCAGGGCGCAATAAGCGCGAGCGCATTGCGCCGAGCAGAGCGGCATGCGGCAGCCACGGCGCAATTCGCTGCGCTCAATACAACCCACACACTCCGCCTCAACCGGCGCACCGAGCGGCCGCGCCCTGCCCCTCACCCGCTCGCTTCGCGAGCACCCTCTCCCGCCGATGCGGGCGAGGGTTGTGAGCCAAGCGCACCGCCGTACTCACGGGCGTAAGCCCGCACGATGCTCGTGAAGTCGGCGTCGCCGGCAAAGCCGAGCTCCGCCGCCGCCTGCGTGTCGAAGCGCGCCGGCCAGGTGCCGACGACGGCCGCGATCCGCTCGTCGTGCTGCACGCGGACGCGGGCGCGGGCAGCGTCGCCGCCCACTTCGCGCAGCGCGTCGAGCATCGCGCCGACCGTGACGGTGATACCGGGCAGGTTGAGCGCGCGCCCGCATGTTGCACGCTGCCAGCGGTCGCGCGGCAGGTCGTGCGCGTGTTGCAGGCCGGCGAGCGCGGTCTGCGGCGAGGCGAGCCACAGCGCGCTGTCCAGCGCGACGGGGCAGACCGCCTCCACGCCCGCCAGTGGCTCGCGGACGATGGCGCTTGCAAAGCTGGACGCCGCAGCATTGGGTTTGCCCGGCCGCACGACGATGGTCGGCGGCCGCAGGCTGCGGCCGTCGATCAAGCCCTTGCGCGTGCAGTCGGCCACCAGCAGTTCGCCGATCAACTTTTGCGTGCCGTAGCTCGACTGCGGCGCGGGGGCCACCTCGTCGGTGACTACGGGTGGCACCGCGCCGCCATACACAGCCAGGCTGCTGGCAAACACGAGCTTCGGTGGCGCCGGCAAGCGGCGGCAAGCATCGAGCAGTGCTCGCGTGCCGTCGAGGTTCACGCGCATGCCGAGATCGAAGTCCGCTTTTGCTGCGCCGCTGACGACGGCGGCGAGGTGGAACACGCTGGTGGCGTCGCTGCCCAGCACTGCCGCGACCGCGGCAGCGTCCGCAATGTCGCCGGCGATGAACTGCAAGCGAGGATCGGCGGCAGCATCCGTCGGCACGGCTTGGTCGAAGCAGACGATCCGCGCGCTCGGCTCGCGTTGCGCCAGTTGCCGCGCCCGTTGGCGACCGAGGAAGTCGGCGCCGCCGGCGATCACGATCTTCATAGGTAGCTCTGCGCCTTGACGAAAAAGTCTGCCGCGCCAAAGTTGCCGGACTTCAGCGCCAGCGCAAAGTCGCCTCGCGCGCTGCTGCCGAACATCGACGGCGCGCCGGGGTCGATCTCGGCGCCGAAGGTGAGCCAGCGCAGTTCGAGCCCTTCGACCACCGCGCCGAAGGTCTCGCCGCTGGCGACGACGAAGCGCCGCACGCCGCGCGCCGCGAGCGCCTAGGCCAGCCGCGCGAAGAAATGCTCGATCCCCGCCGCGACATCGCTGCCGAGCCGCTGTGTGTTGGCGGCCACCGCATCCGGCGCGGCGGTGCTCGCCACCAGCGGCGGTGTGCGTTGCGCGAGGCACCAGTCGGCGACCTCGTCCACATAGCCCGGCTCACGCAGCGCGCGGGCGGCGTCCACCGCGAGCAGCGGCTGCGTGGACGCGTACTGCGCGACCTGCCCGCGCGTGGCCAGCGAGCAGGAACCGGCCAGCACCACCAGTGGCCCGCCCGGCCGCGCGGGCGTCGGCGCGGTCGCTCGCTGTGCGCCGCTGCGGAAGAAGTTCTCCGGCAAGCCGAGCGCGATGCCGGAGCGGCCGACCACGAGCGGTGCGTCCGCGGCCGCCAGCGCCAGCGTGCGCAGATCGTCGTCGGCCGCGCAGTCGACGATGGCAAAGCCGCAGCCCTCGCGCCCCGGTTGCCGCAGCCGCGCTGCCAGTGCTGCGCTGCCCGCGCGCACGTCTTTCAGCGGCACGAGTCCCACGCGCTCGCGCGTCTGCGCTTGCAGCACGCGCACGAGGTTGGCATCGGTCACCGGGGTGAGCGGGTGGTGCTGCATGCCGGACTCGGACAGCAGCGCGTCGCCGACGAAGAGGTGGCCGCGGTAGATGGTGCGGCGGTACGACGGATAGGCTGGGCACACCGGCACGCACATGCCCCCGCCCCGACCCTCCCCCGCACGCGGGGGAGGGAGACCAAATGTGCCCAGCGCCAACCGCAGCGCCTCGGCCACCGGGCCGATGTTGCCGCGGGGCGTCGAGTCGAAGGTCGAGCAGACCTTGAACAGAAACTGCCGTGCCCCGGCGCGCTTTAGCCACGCCGACGCGGCGAGCGACTGCGCCACCGCCTCGCGCGGATCGCAGGAGCGTATCTTCAAGGCGACCACCACGCCGTCGCAGTCCGCGGGCGGCTCACCCGCGGGCACTCCCACCGACTGCTGGGTGCTCAAGCCGCCGCGCGACAGCGTGTTGACGAGGTCGGTGGCGCCGGTGAAGTCGTCGGCGATGCATCCGATTAACATGGCGGCCTTTTATCGTGGTGCGGGCCCGCGTGGCCGGAAACAACGAAATATGAAGACCGAACAGATCGACGTCGCGGGCATCGCCATCCGCCTCGTGCTGGCCCTGCTGCTGGTGCTGGTCGCTTACAACCCGAGCGGGCACTCGTACGTCGGCTGGGCGCTGCGCGACTTCTCGGCGTTTTCCGCACTGAAAGGTTTCGTCGGCGCCGTGCTGCTGGCCGCCTGGGTGTTCGCGATCCGCACCCCGCTCGCCTCGATGGGCATCCTGGGCATCGGGCTGTTGCTGCTCGTGCTGGGCACGCTGGTGTGGCTGCTGATCGACGTCGGCGCCCTTAAGGACGAGTCGCCCGGCGTTCTGACCCGGATCGCGTTGCTCGTCGCCGGTACGGTGCTGGGCGTGGGCCGGTCCTGGTCGGCGATCCGGCAGCGGCTGACCGGCCAAGTCGAAGCGGACTGAGGCTGCGCCGGCAGTCTCAACCGACGGGCGCGAACAGCGCCGCAAGGTCGTCCTCGGTCAGCGCCAGATCGGTGGCGGCGCCTTCCAGCAAGCGCGCGGCAAGATCGGCCTTGCGCACCTGCAAGTCGAGGATGCGTTCTTCCACCGTGCCGGCGGCGATCAGCTTGTAGACGAACACCGGCTTGTCCTGGCCGATGCGGTGCGCGCGGTCGACGGCCTGCTGCTCCGCGGCCGGGTTCCACCACGGGTCGTAGACGATCACCGCGTCGGCGGCGGTCAGGTTCAGCCCCACGCCGCCCGCCTTGAGCGAGATCAGGAACACCGGCTTCGCCCCGCTCTGAAACTCGGCCACCTGCTGCGCGCGGTCGGTGCTCTGCCCGGTCAGCTTGCCGTAGGGCGTGCCGGCGGCGCGCAGATCGTCTTCGATCAACTCGAGCATCGACGCGAAAGAAGAAAACAACAGCACGCGCCGGCCGTCTTCGATCAGGTCGGGCAGCAACTCGGCCAGCAGCTTGCGCTTGGCCGAGGTGGCCTTGGCAAAGCCGGCCCGCGCCTTGTCCGGCAGCAGCAGCGGGTCGCAGCAGACCTGCCGCATCTTGAGCAGCGCATCCAGCACCATCACCTGGCTTTGCGCCAGCCCGCGGCGGGCGATGGCGTCGCGCACGCGCTTGTCCATCGCGGCGCGCACGGTCTCGTCGAGGTCGCGCTGCGGGCCGTCGAATTCGACCCTGAGCACGGTCTCGGTCTTGGGCGGCAGCTCGGCCGCCACCTGCGCCTTGGTCCGCCGCAGCATGAAGGGCCGCACGCGCTGCGCCAGCAACCGCGCGCGCTCGGTATCGCCGCCCTTTTCGATCGGCGTGCGCCACTGGCGGCGGAAGCGGTCGGCGTCGCCCAGCAGCCCCGGCAGCAGGAAGTTCATCTGCGACCACAGCTCGCCCAGGCGGTTTTCCAGCGGCGTTCCGGACAGGCACGGTCGGTGCCGCGCGCGCAGCAGGGCGAGCGCCTGCGCCGCCTGGCTGCGCGCGTTCTTGATCCGTTGCGATTCGTCCAGCACCACGTAATGCCACTCGGTGCCGGCCAGGGTCTTCACGTCGCGCGGCAAGAGCGCGTAGCTGGTCAACACTAGGTCGTGCGTGCCGAGCTCGTCCACGCGCGTCTTGCGTTGCAGGCCGTGCCAGGCCAGCACGCGCCATGCGGGGGCGAAGCGCGCCGCTTCGTCCTGCCAGTTGCGCACGAGCGAGGTCGGTGCGACCACCAGCGCGGGCGCGGTCAGGCGCCCTTCTTCTTTCTCGCGCAGCAGCAGCGCCAAGGTTTGCAGCGTCTTGCCCAGGCCCATGTCGTCGGCGAGGATGCCGGCCGGCCCGTGCGCACGCAGGAAGTCGAGCCAAGACAACCCCTGCACCTGGTGCGGCCGCAGTTGCGCGTGCAAGCCGCGCGGCGGCGCGACCGGCGCGATGCCCGCCAGGCCCTTCAAGTCGCGCGCCAGCGCGCGCAGCCGCTCGGCGCCGCGACTGGCGATGCCGAGTTCGTCGAGCGCGTCGAGCGCGCCCAGATCGAACATCGACATCCGCGCGCGCTCGCCGCTGCCGCGGCGCAGCCCGCCGTCGAACCACAGGTCGAGCAACCGCATCAGCGGCGCCAGGCGCGCGGCCGGCACGGCGATCCAGCGCCGCGCCGTCGCGGCCGGGTCGCGCCGCTCGGC
>JAJTHJ010000202.1 GCA_021298875.1 Burkholderiales bacterium
CCGGGGGAGGGTGGCGCGTAGCGCCGGGTGAGGGAAGACCACGGCGCAAGAGTCGCGGCGTCCACCGAGTCGAACTTGGTCCTCACCTTAACAGGCTCCACAGCTTCGGCTCGCAACTGGCCGCCGCCATCAGCCCGCCGAAAAACGCGCCGGTCACTCCCGGCGTACCGGCGTCCTGGCCGGCCAAGTACAGGCCGCGGACGGGCGTGCGCGGGCGCAGCGCGGGGGTGAGAAAGCGGCGCGGCGTGGTCTCCAGCCCGTACATCGCGCCGTGCTCGGCGCCCGTGTAGTGGGCCACCGAGATCGGCGTGGAGACTTCGCTCATCTTCACCATCGGCGCCAAGCCGGGGAAGCGCTGGTCGAACTGCGCGCGCAGATTACGGTGCAGCAGGTCCTTGAACGCGGCGTAGCTCTCGCGGCCGGCGGCGGTCTCGGGCCGCAGGCCGCCGGTGGGGTCGCTGCGGTCCCACTGCGCAAAGGCGCTCCAGTCCACCAGCGCCACGACTTCCGCGGTGTGGCGGCGGGCCGGCCCCGGCTCGTGCGCCGGGTCGCGCAGCGACGGGAACGAGACGAACAGTGCCGGCGCGCGCGGCTCGTCGAACGGGTCGCGCCACAGCCGGTTGATGTCCCAGTCGTCGAAGAACCAGCGGTTGGCGGCGTCCGCGCCGTGCGCGGCGATGTCGCCTTCCAACCCGAGGTACAGGCCCACGTAGCCCATCGACGGTTGCATGTCGTAGCCGTCGCTCATCCACTGGTAATCGATCTCGGACGAAGGCAGCCGCCGCAGCGTGTTGTGCAGCCCGATGTCGGAGATCACGCGCGCGCAGTCGATGGCCTCACCGTTGGCGAGCGTGACGCCCGCCACCTGCTTGCCCTGGACGCGGATCGCCGTCACTTCGGCGCTGGTGCGGACTTCGCCGCCGGCGGCTTGGATCGTCTTGCCCAGCTCCTGCGCAAAGACGCCTGAGCCGCCGACCGGATACCAGGCGCCGTCGAGGTAGTGCTGCATCACCAGCGCGTGGGCGGCAAACGAGCCGTCGAGCGGGCGCGAGCCATAGTCGCCCCACTGCGCGGTGAGCACCGCGCGCAGGCGCTCGTCGGCCGTGCAGTCGCAGACCACCTCCCAGGTGGTGCGGCCGACCCAGCGCTCGATCGCCTGCCGGTTGGACCAGGCCACCGGCGTGGCGATCGGCCAGGGCGCGCTGCGGATCGTGAATACGTTGCCGAGCGCGCGCGCACCGTCCGCCAAGGCCGCGAAGTACTTGTCGATGCCCGCGGCTTCCGCTGGGAAGGCGTTCTTCAGCGTCGCGCGCAACGCGGTCTGCGGCGGCGCGAAGTCGAGTGTGAGATCCGGAAAGTGCAGCCGGTCGTACGCGCCGGGGATCGGCGCAAAGCGGATGCGCCCGCCCGACAAGTGGTCGAACAGACGCCGGTTGATCTGCCCCTCGCCCAAGCCGCCCAGATAGTGCACGCCGACGTTGAAGCGGAACCCCTGGCGCTCGAAGGTCTGGGTCAGGCCACCCGCCTTGGCGTGCCGTTCCAGCACCAGCGCCTTCTTGTCGGCATCGGCCAGCGCGGCCGCCGCCGCCAGCCCGCCGATGCCCGAGCCGATCACGATCGCATCCCACTGCGTCTTCATCTGCGCCTCCAGAAGACGCATCACAGCAGCAGGGCGCGCGCCCCGCGTTGATGGCGGTCAAGCCCGGTGAGGGCGGCGCGCTATTCGGTGCAGATCGAGGTCGCCGCGGCCGGCCGCGGCCGCTCGGCGCCAAAGCCGTCGGTCAGCGTCTCCAGGAAGGCGATCAGATCGTCGGCCTCGCTCTCGGACAACTCCAGCCGCTGCGGCAGCCGCGGGTCCACGCCGTTGCCGTCCACCGTGCTGTAGTGGCGCACCACATCGCGCAGCGTGGCCAGTTGGCCGTTGTGCATGTAGGGCGCGGTCACCGCCACGTTGCGCAGGCTCGCGGTGCGGAAGGCGCGCTCCGGCGCCGCTTCGCCCAGCGCCCGTCGGGTCGCGGCAGCCCCTGCGCTGCTGCGGTCGTCGCTGTGATGCGACAGCAGCGTGTAGCGGCTCTCGCGCAGCTGGCGCAGGCCGCCGCTGCGGCCGGCATCGTCCGGCAGTACCGCAGCGGGTGCGCGCACGCCGGTGGCGTGAAAGGCGCCGTCGCTGAAGTTCGGCCCCGCGTGGCAGGCGATGCATCGACCCTCGCCGACAAAGAGCCGCAAGCCGCGCTGCGCCGCATACGGATAGTTGCGCGCGGCCACGCGGTCGTTGCGGGCGAGCGCGTCGCGGAACTCGTCGAAGCGCGTGCGGCCGGTCACCAGCGTCTCCTGAAACGCCGCCAGCGCCTTGCCGACATTGGCGAGCACCGTCTCGCCACGACCGGTCGGCTCCACGCCGAAGGCCTGCCGGTACATGCAGGCCAGCTCGGGGTCGCGCTCGAACACGCGCTTGACCAGCCGCGGCGACGAGTCCATCTCGTTGGGATCGAGAAACGGCCGGATGCTCTGTGCCCACAGATTGTCCGCGCCGCCGCTCCAGCCGTACCACTGCTGCATGCGCAGGTTAAATAGCGCCGGCGTGTTGCGCCCGCTCGGGCCGATCGCCTGCGCGCGTGCCAGCCCGTCGGTCCAGGCGCGGTCGGTCTGGTGGCAGGTCACGCAGGCCACGTAGCCGTTGCTCGACATCCGCGCGCCGAAGAACAGGCGGCGCCCGAGTTCGATCGCCGCCGGCTGGCCGGAGACGCGGTTGCTCGGATCGCGCGCCTTGATGAGCGACGGCGGCGGCCAGGGGCCGAGCGAGAAGATGCGTTGCAGTTCCTCGCCGGTGTAGAAGACCACGTCGGCGGCGGCGGGGCGGGCGACGGCGAGCGCGGCAACCAACAGCAGGGCAGTGCGATGCATTGCGTTCACTCCGTGGCGAGGCAGCGAAAATCTAGCCGCTCGTCGCACGCACCGCAACGGCGCAGGAGTAGCCCGGATGAAGCTAAGCGGAATCCGGGTCGGTCTACGACGCGGTACCCACCCGGATTTCGGCGCATTCGCGCCTGCATCCGGGCTACGGGTTCGCCTCCAACTCAATCACTCCCAGCTTCGCGAGCCACACCAACCGGCGAAACACCAGCGGCCGACGCTCGGGCGCGAACTCGGCGACGAGCTGCCCGGCGGTGGCCGGCCCGCGCGTCAGCCGCGCAAGGACTGTGTTGCACTCGTCGACGCTCGGCGCGGCCAGCGCCGAGAACTTGACCATCGCCGGTGCGCGCCAGCGGGCCAGCGCCTCGCCGGCGTCATCGCGCGCCAGCCGCAAGCGCATGGTCGGCGCCAACGTCTGCGTCGCATAACCGGCAAACGCGGCAAACGGATCCATCCGCGCCGGCCAGGGGTTGCGCGCCGCGGTGCGCTCGTCTTTGTGGTCGCGGCGCACTTCGTCGAGGTGCCGCCAGAGGTCTTCGTAGCGGCGGACGATTACTGACCAGTCGAACTCCTGCGCCCGCGCACGGCCCGCCGCACCCATCCGCGCGCGCAACTCGGGGGCGCGGATCAGTTTCTCGAAGGCCGCCGCGGTCGCCGCGACATCGACCGCCACCAGCTGGCTGGTGTGCCCGCAGTATTGGTCGTAAGTGTCCGCACCCAGCGCGTGGCGCAGCGCCAGATCGCCGCCCAGCGGCGCCAGCGGCATCAGTGTTGGCACGCGGAAGCCGTCGATCTGGTCGCGCACCGTTTCGCGATAGCCGTCCCAGTCGCTGACAACCACCGGCAGGCCGGCCGCCATCGCCTCCAGCGGCGTCAGGCCGTAGGTCTCCTGGACGTTGTCGGACAGCGAGCAGAAGAAGTCGGCGCCCGCCCACGCCGCGGTGCGGTCTTCCGCGCGCCGGCCGTCGAGCACCGTGACCGGCACCTGCGGGCAGGCGGCTTGCGCGGCTTCGGCAAAGGCCTTGGCGATGAACTCGTTGGCGTGCCAGCCGCACTCGACCAGGTGCAGCCGCGCACCGGTGGCCGCCTGCGCGCGCGCGAGCGCCTGATACATCGCCAGCGGGTGCGCCTTGGTGTGGAACGACAGGCGGCCGGCAAACAGCACGATCAACGTGTCGGGCGCCGCGCCGATCCGCGCGCGCGCCGTCGCCCGCTGCGCGGGCGTGAACGCAAAGTCCGCAGCGTTGATGCCGAGCGGGATCAGCGGCAACAGCGGCGGCGCGAAGATCGTCGCGCCGAGCCGCCAGCGCAGGTAGTCGGCCTGCGCTTCGAGCACCGAGCGTACCGTCTGCACCACCGCGGCCGAGGTGCAGATCAGCGCATCCCACGGCGCGAGCGGCGCGGTCAACAACTCGGCAATGGCGTCCATCGCCCCGGCCGAGGCGGTAGTGTGCGTGATGCCGGTCAAACTGAACTTTGCCCGGCCGAGCAACTGCCGCTGCCAGGCCAGCTCGTGGATGTTGGGTCCCGGGTAGTAAACGCGAGTCGCACCGCCGTCGGCCAGTTGAGCCGGCCCCAGCACGCGCGTCGGCCGCGTCGGCGCATGCTGCGCGCACAGGTCGCGGAAGACCTGCGCATGCTCCGCGTGCTCGACCAGCGCCACCGCCTCGCGCTGCGCACTGTGCGCTAGCCAGCCGCGCAGGAACGAATTGCCCGCAGCGTTGCGGCCCATCAGCTTGGGGCCGCCCATCGTGTAGCCGTCGGGGTGGAAGTAGAGGGCGGTGGTCATGGACAATCGAAACGCGACAGGGGGGCCATCCCGAGCGTAGCGAGGGATCCGCTGTGTCTGTGACGCCGCGACGGCAGATCCCTCGCTACGCTCGGGATGACAGCGGCGGTGCGCCTGCTAGGAACGGGCACCGGCAAAGTCCCGCAGCGCCCGCCCCGTATGCGTCTCCCGCCGCGCCAACGCCTGCGGCGGACACTGCGCGACCACGCGGCCGCCGGCGTCGCCGCCTTCGGGGCCGAGGTCGATCACCCAGTCGGCTTCGGCGATCACGTCGAGGTTGTGCTCGATCGTCAGCACCGTGTTGCCGGCATCGACCAGCCGGTGCAGCACGGCGAGCAGCTTTTCCACGTCGGCCATCGCGAGGCCCACGGTCGGTTCGTCCAGTACGTACAGCGTATGCGGCGCCTGGCTGGCGCGGCCGGTGCGGGTGAGGCCCTCGTCCAATCGCGCCTTGGCTAGCTCCGTCACCAGCTTGATCCGCTGCGCCTCGCCGCCGGAGAGTGTCGGCGAAGGTTGGCCGAGCGTCAGGTAACCGAGCCCCACGTCTTGCAGCAGTTGCAGCGGCCGCGAGATCGACGGATGCGCGGCAAAGAAGGGCAGCGCCTCGTCCACTTCCATCGCCAGCACCTCGCCCGCGTTCTTGCCGCGCAGCTTGACTCCCAGCGTGTCGATGCTGAAGCGCTGGCCGTTGCACACGTCGCACAGCACCTTCACGTCGGGCAGGAAGTTCATCTCGATCGTGCGCAGCCCCTGGCCTTCGCAGGCCGGGCAGCGGCCTTCGCCGGTGTTGAACGAGAAGCGCGCGGCGCTATAGCCGCGCATGCGCGCCTCGGCGGTATCGGCAAATAGCCGGCGGATGGAATCCCAGAAGCCGACGTAGGTGGCCGGGCAGGAGCGCGGGGTTTTGCCGATGGGGGTTTGGTCGACTTCGAGGACGCGATCCAGGGCTTTCCAACCTTCGATTGAAGCGCAGTCCCGCCACTCAGGCTTGATGCCCTCACCCCTGGCCCCTCTCCCGCTGATGCGGGCGAGGGGAAGGCGTTGCAAGTTGTCGAGCAGCACATCCCGCGCCAGCGTGGATTTGCCGCTGCCGGAAACCCCGGTCACTACCGTCAACCGGCCGAGCGGCACATCGGCATCGGCGCTGCGCAGGTTGTGTAGCCTGGCCCCGCGCAGTTGCAGCCGCGGCGTGGCTTTGTCCACCGCGCGGCGCGGCTTGGGCGGGTGGGCGAGTGGCGTTTTGAGATAACGGCCGGTGATCGATTCGGGCGCATCCATCACCGCCGCCACCGTGCCCTGCGCCACTACGCGACCACCGCGGGTGCCGGCGCCGGGGCCGATGTCGATCACGTGCTGCGCGCGGCGGATCGTGTCTTCGTCGTGCTCCACCACCACCAGCGTGTTGCCCTTGCCTTCGAGCTTGGCCAGCGCGTCGAGCAGGATGCGGTTGTCGCGCGGATGCAGGCCGATGGTCGGCTCATCGAGCACGTAGCACACGCCTTGCAAATTGGAGCCGAGTTGCGCGGCCAGCCGGATGCGCTGCGCCTCGCCGCCGGAAAG
>JAJTHJ010000002.1 GCA_021298875.1 Burkholderiales bacterium
AGCGGCGACCGACGACGACGGCGCAGCCGAAATCGCGCGCCGCTCGCGCGGCACGCCGCGCATTGCCAACCGTCTGCTGCGGCGGGTGCGCGACTTTGCCGAGGTGCGCGCCAGCGGGCGGATCACCGCCACGGTGGCCGACGCGGCGCTGGCGATGCTGGAGGTCGATGCGCTGGGTCTGGACGTGATGGACCGAAAATTGCTGCACGCCATGATCGAGAAGTTCGGCGGCGGCCCGGTCGGTATCGACAATCTCGCCGCCGCCATCGGCGAGGAGCGCGACACCTTGGAAGACGTGGTAGAACCCTTTTTGATCCAGCAGGGTCTGATGCAGCGCACTCCGCGCGGGCGAGTAGCTTCGCGCAGTGCGTGTGAGCACCTGGGGTTGCCCGCCGCATCTGCACCCCAGGCGCCGCTCTTTTGACGCAGCGCGCCAACCAGTAGTGCTCGCGGGCGAGCCGAAACTCAATACAATGCGCGTTTTTTCGTTTTCCCGATAACCCCCATGGATTATGCGTATCAGCAGCGCCGGCCGACCCGCCATCTGGTGGGCATCGGCGGCGTGATCCTGCTGCACGTCCTGATCGTCTGGGCGTTGATCAGTGGCCTGGCCCGCAAAGTAGTGGAGGTGGTCAAAGGCCCGATCGAGGTCAAGGTGATCGAAGAGGTCGTGCAGAAGCCCCCGCCGCCGCCCGCGCCGACGATCAGCGCCGTCACACGCGAAGCACCTCCTGCGCCGCAGGCACCGGTGATTGCCAAGCCGGTCGAAGCGCCCAAAGCCGCACCACCCAAGGTGCAATCGGCTCAGGTCGTCTGCCAGAACTACCGCGAGGTGATAGGCGCCATCGTTTATCCGCGCGAGGCGCTGCGCGAAGGCCTGGAAGGTAAAGTGCTGATTGAGTTCACCGTCGCCGCCGATGGCAGAGTCAAGGACGTGGCTGTTGCTCGTTCGTCCAACCGCATTTTCAACCGTGTGGCGGCGCGCGCCGCTGAATCGATGAGCTGCCAAGGCCAAGGGCAAGACATCCGCGTCGTGCTTCCCGTCGGCTTCACGCTGAAATGACCCGTTCTGCTTCAACGTCGACAGCTCACGACGCTGTCCGCCACGGCGCGTCCCCGCGCCAGCGCACATCCGCGCTTGCCCCAAGAGGAGTCCATCCCATGATTCGTTCGATCCACCAACTGGCGGCGCTGGCTTGTGCCGCATTGATCGCGCTGGCCGCCCCGCTGGCCGTGCAGGCGCAAGACGCGACCAAGGCTGCCCCGACCGCGACGACCGCGGTCGCCGTGTCGGAAACCGTCGCCGTCAAGGAAACCGTGGAGAACCCCTACGGCTTCACCGCAATGATCAAGCAAGGCGACATGGTGTCCAAGGGCACGCTCGTCATCATGCTGATCATGTCGATGGGCAGTTGGTACATCATCTTCGTCAAGCTGTGGGAGCAGCGCAAACTCGGCAAGCAGGCCCGCTCGCTGCCCAAGAAGTTCTGGACCGCACCGTCCGTACAAGAGGGCGCGGCGGCACTGAAGAAGGACAGCGCCTTCCGTTACATCGCCGAAACCGCGCTGAGCGCCATCGAGCATCAGGAAGGCACGCTCACCGAAAACATCGACCGCAGCACCTGGGTCACGATGTCGGTGCAGCGCGCGGTGGACGCCGTCAACCTGCGCATGCAGGAGGGCTTGGCGTTCCTCGCCACGGTCGGCTCGACCGCCCCGTTCGTCGGCCTGTTCGGGACGGTCTGGGGCATCCTGCACGCTCTCACCAGCATCGGCATCGCCGGCCAGGCGTCGATCGACAAGGTAGCCGGCCCGGTGGGAGAGGCGCTGATCATGACCGCCATCGGCCTGGCCGTCGCGGTGCCGGCGGTGATCGGCTACAACTGGCTCGTGCGTCGCAACAAGGTGGCGATGGAAGGCGTGCGCGCCTTTGGTGCCGACGTGCACGCGGTGCTGATGAGCCGCAGCAACACCATGCGCTAGCCCACGACAGCGCCCATCCGCGAACGACGAAACCCGTCCCAGTTACCGAGGAGTACCGCCATGGCCATGCAAGTCGGCGGCAGCGGCGAAGAAGACGAAGCCATCTCGACCATCAACACCACGCCGCTGGTGGATGTGATGCTGGTGTTGCTCATCATTTTCCTCATCACCATCCCGGTGGTCACCCAGGCGATCGCCGTCAAGTTGCCTGCCGAGAGCAACGCAGCCCGCCAAACCAAGCCGGAGAACATCGAGCTCTCGGTCACTCGCGACGGCGACGTCTACTGGGGCATGCAGCGCATCCAGGACAACGACGAGCTCGTCGCGCGCTTGAAGCAAGTCGCGGTCTTGAACCCGCAGCCCGAGGTGCATATCCGCGGCGACCAGGCCGGGCGCTACGAGTTCGTCGGTCGCGTCGTCTTTGCCGCGCAGCGTGCCGGTATTGCCAAGGTGGGCTTTGTCACGGAGCCCCCCGCCCGCGGCGGTTGATCGGCGCAAGGAGAGTCCCATGGCGATGAACGTAGGCCGCGGCGGCCAGGAAGAAGCCGACGTGCTGATCGACATCAACACCACGCCGCTGATCGACGTGATGTTGGTGCTGCTGGTGATGCTGATCATCACCATTCCGATCCAGTTGCACTCGGTCAACCTCAACATGCCGATCGGCAATCCCCCGCCGGTGACCGACAAGCCGGTAGTGATCACGGTGGACGTGGACTTCGACGGGACGATCTTCTGGAACGGCGACCGCGTCGCCAGCCGCGACGATCTCGAAGCGCGCCTGCGCGACGCCGCCGCCCAGCCGGTCCAGCCCGAAGTGCATCTGCGCCCGAACAAGCTCGCCGAATACAAGGACGTGGCCGCCGTAATGGCCTCGGCACAACGGCTCGGCGTCAGCAAGCTCGGGCTGGTCGGCAACGAGCAGTTCGTCAAGTGACGTTGCGGCGACGCCCAAGTCTTCGACACTCGCTTTAGGCCCGCCCCCAGCCACTCTGGCGGGGGCGGCCAGACCCCGAGCACCCGCGGCCAGGTGTTCGCCCTTGCCAGTTCAGGAGTTATTCCGATGCCCCAGCAAAAGACGCCGGTTTCCGCGCCCCGACTGTGCGCGATCGCGCTAGCCGTTGCCGCCGCTTTGGGCCTCGACCTCTCGCCCAACGCGGGACTGGGCGTCGCGACGGCTTATGCCCAAAGCGACGCCCTGCGGCCTGAAATCGGCAAGCCGCTGCAACAGGCGGCCGAGTTGCTGAAAGCCAACCGCGCCAAGGAAGCGCTCGCCAAAGTGCACGAGGCCGAGGCCGTGCCCAACCGGACGCCGGCCGAGCAACTGACCATCGACCGCATGCGTGGTGCCGCCGCGGCGCGCGCCGGCGAGCCCCAGGTTGCGATCAAGTCGTTCGAGGCGACGATGGCCTCCGGGCGCTTGAGCGCGCGCGACCAGGCGCAAACCGCCGCGCAACTCGCCTTCCTTTACTCGCAACAGAAGGACTGGACCAAGACGCGCGACTGGGCCAACCGGGCCAAGCAATTGGGCGACAACTCGGGGGAGCTCGACAAGCTGCTCGCCTTCGTCAACGCGCAAAGCGGCGACTGGGCGCAGGTCGCGCGCGATGCGCAGGCCGCCATCGACGGTGCCGAAAAAGCCGGCAAGAAGCCCGACGAAGCCGATCTGCTGCGCTTGGCCGACGCCTTGCGCCGTACCGGCAACGCTGCGGGGCAGGCCGCGGCGCTGGAGAAGCTTCTCGCCAACTATCCCAAGCCGGAGTACTGGAACATCGTGCTCGCCCAGTTGCAGAGCCGGCCGGGGTTCTCGCAGCGGTTTGCGCTGGACGTGTACCGGCTGCGCCTGGCCACGAAGACGCTGACCAAGGCCGAGGACTACGTAGAAATGACGCAACTCGCGCTGCAGGAGCGCCAGGCGGCCGAGGCGAAGAAGGTCGTCGACGAGGGCTTTACCAGTAGCGTGCTAGGCAAAGGCCCCGAGGCCGAACGGCAGAAGCGGCTGCAGGCGCTCGCTCACCAGCGCGCCGCGAGCGCCCCCGCCGACCTGAGAGCCGCGGAGGCCGAAGCAGCGGACGCAGACGCGCTGGTGCGCATTGGGCTCGCCTACACGGGGCTAGGCGAGTACGAAAAAGGTATAGCGCTGATCCAGCAGGGCATAAAGAAGGGCGGTCTGCGCCACCCGGAGGATGCACAGTTGGATCTTGGCCAAGCCTATTTGCGGGCTGGTGATCGCGCCAAGGCGAATCAGGCGTTTGGGGCGGTCAAGGGCAAGGATGGGGCCTCAGAACTGGCGCGCTTGTGGCAGCGCGCACAGTAAATTTGTTTAGCTAACGTCTCGAATGCGCGTGACGCCTTGGGTCCGGGCGACGCGCCGATAAAACGGCTATCAGCCGAGGCGAGTTTCGCCTTGGAAAAAAGAAGGGCCAGCATGAGTGCCGGCCCTTCCACCTTGATCCGCAGTTAATTGCTGGGGCTGAACCCGTCAGAACGAGTACGCGGCTCGCAGCAACCACGTGCGGCCGAACGGACTGGCATACCGGGGGTCATAGCCAACTTGGAACCTACTGCCTTGATTGGAGAACGGCGGGTCACTGTTAAACACGTTGAGTACGCCCGCCGACAGCGCGAGTCCCTTGATGCCGGAGTACGTCCCAACCAAGTCCCACACGGACAACGCCCCGACGGTATTGTCGGCGAACCCTTCGAGCAGGTTATCTGCGTCGTTCTGGTCGGCATAGCCGCTGCGGAAGCGGTTCGTGACGATCGCTCCCCATCCACCGTAAGTCCAGTTGGCGGTGAACACGCCCTGGTAGCGGAAGGCCGGGAAGTCGAGTTCAAAAGAGTACCGTCCGAGCGCGTTGTACCACTCGCCGTTCTTGACCAGTTGCTGCTCCCACTTGGTGAGATAAGTTCCGGAGTAAGTGAACTTCAACTTTCCCCATTCGGCAGCCGGCATCGTGTACTGAATATTGAAGTCGATACCCGCCGCCTCCATGTCTCCCAAGTTTTCCGTCGTACCGATCACGTAAGCGAGCGGATCGACTGTAGATTGGCCGCCGCAGGTCGCCTGCAAAGCAATGCGCTCGGAAGGCGTCAACTGGCTGCAGCGCACGAACTTGTTTGCATAAAGCGCGGGATCGCCGAAGACCGCGCTATCGGGTAGAGCACCGACCAAGCCAGTGATCTTGGTGTTCCAGTAATCGACGGCAAATGACAGATCCTTCATCGGCTGGAGCACAAAGCCCACCGACCACGAATCCGACTCTTCCGGCTCCGTCTGTTTATTGCCGCCCTGCTGCTGCTGGAACTGCTGACCGCAATCGCGTGCTGGGTCTGCTCCGGGCACAGCGACGCCGTCAGGGCAAAGGACGGGATCGTCGTAGGGGTTGGAGGTGAAGGTAAGCGAGTTTGGCGCGAACAGATCGAACACACTTGGCGCCCGGAAGCCCTGATTGTACGAACCGCGCAACAGAACCGTATCGAGCGCCTGCCACTTGGCCGATACCTTCGGACTGAAGACGCCGCTGAAGTCCGAGTACTTGTCGTAGCGAACGGCCAACCCGACGTCCAAGTTCTTGATCACCGGGATATTCAACTCGGCCAAGAACGCGTACACGCTCTGGTCACCTGAAGTGTCCTCGGCGAGTTCCAGGCCAGAGCTTGCAGCCTGGCGAATCAGTTCAAAGTTGTTTTTGAAATCGATCGATTGCTTGCGGTAGTCGACGCCGAGCGCCAGCGCCATAGGTCCGGCCGGTAGATTGAGAACTTCCTTGTTGACGGTCAGATTGGTTCCCCACAAGTCGCCGGTAATGTCTTGGACTTGGCCCAAGACCTTGACGCTATTCAAATAGGCAGCCCCGGCTGCAGTCTGCGCACCGAAGGGATTAAGGAAGGGCGCTCCATTGGCACCGGCCAAGCCCTGAATCACGCGCGCCCGACTGACGTAACCGCCAGTAAAAGTGTTGTCGACCGTCGAGTCGGAATAGAACGCATTGAGGTTATAGCCCCACCCAAGCACCGTTCCGTCCAAACTACCCAGGATGCGCTGCGTCGTGTTCTCGATCTCGCTTGCCCGCTGACCAGCGTCGATCGTGCGCCAGCCCACTGAAATCGGCAAGCTACTGTCCAGTGCAGGATTCGTGATCGGCACGCCCGCCGAGCCGCCGGGGAAGTACGGGCTGGTCGAAGTGAGCGGCAGGCTCGTCAGCGGCGTCGGGGCCACCGCCACCGCCAACGTGTTGCGGGACCAGAAGTACTCCAACGAAAGCGTGTTCTCTGCGCCGAGTGCCAGCGATCCCTTGCCGTACAGTGTGGTTTGCTCCTGCTCGGGAATGAGATCGACGAACTGGGAAAAGTCGAAACGACAGCTGTTCGGTCCAAACAGTTCGGGTATCAGCGCAGACTGGGACGGTGCGCAATTCGGCAACGTCGGATTGGTGGCCACAAGGGTTGCCGACTGGGAATAGTTGCCCGGGAAGGTAGTTCCGCTAGTACGCGCCAAGCCGCGGTTGGGCTGGATACCACTGGCCGCGTAGCTGCGGTCGACCGACTGCAAAACCTCTTGTTTACTGTACGCCACCGAGCCGTAGACATTCCAGCCCTGTTGGGCAAGCGAACCAAAGCCCCCACCGAGGCTGAAGGTGTACTTGCTACCCCCGCTCTGCTGCGGGATAGAAGCATCGGCGGACAAGTTAAGGCCTTCGTGAGCTGGTTTCGTATTTATCCGACACTTGACGTTGATCGAGGACTGCTCAGCGGCCTGCATGCAGGCCG
>JAJTHJ010000319.1 GCA_021298875.1 Burkholderiales bacterium
GCACCCGAAGGGCGAGTTCGGCATCTATCTCGTCTCCGATGGTGCGAACAAGCCGTATCGCCTGAAGATTCGCGCCCCCGGTTTTGCCCATCTGCAAGGGCTGGACGAGATGGCGCGCGGCCACATGATTGCGGACGCCGTGACCATCATCGGCACGCAGGACATTGTGTTCGGGGAGATCGATCGATGAGCGCGGTACTCGAACATCCGGTTTGGCTCGATGAAGTCACCCGCCGCTGGCAGCAGGTGCTGGCGGACAAGACGCTGGCGGACTTGCCGTTCAAAATCGAAACGAATCGAAGCGGGCAACTGATCATGAGTCCTGCGAAGAATATCCACGGCCGCCTGCAAGTCGCGGTCGCGCTGCTGCTCGAAACCAAGCTCGGTGGCAAGGCTGTCAACGAGTGCTCGGTGGCCACGCCTGAGGGCGTGAAGGTTGCCGACGTAGCTTGGCTATCGAAAAAGTTCTTTGCCAAGTACGGCTTCCGCGATCCGTTTGCCGTGGCGCCGGAGATCTGCGTCGAGATTCGCTCGCCGTCCAATTCGCGCGGCGAGCTGCTGAACAAGGTTCGCTTGTACCTCGACGCCGGCGCGCGCGAAGTCTGGCTCGTATCCGAGGACGGCAAGGTCGAGTTCCACGACGTGAACGGCCCGCAGCCGCGCTCGTCCTTCGGTGTGGACGTGCCGCCGTTGCTGTAGACGATCCCGATGAGCGCTGCACTGCAAACCACCGCGATGTTGTCCGCCGAGTCGTTGCGCCGCATCGACCGCGAGATCGCCAAGTACCCGCCTGACCAGAAGCAGTCGGCGGTGATGGCGGCGCTCGCCATCGCGCAGGAAGAGCACGGGTGGCTCTCGAAGGAGCTGATGGCCGAGGTCGCCGCCTATCTGGAGATGCCGCCGGTTGCGGTGTACGAGGTCGCCACGTTTTACGCGATGTACGACCTGGCGCCGGTGGGCCGCCACAAGATCACCGTCTGCACCAATCTGCCCTGTGCGCTGTCGGGCGGCAACCATGCCGCCGCGCACCTGAAGGCGAAGCTCGGCATCGACTTCAACGAGACCAGCGCCGACGGTTGCTTCACGTTGAAAGAGGGCGAGTGCATGGGCGCCTGCGGCGATGCGCCGGTGCTGCTGGTCGGCCACCAGCGGATGGAAAGCTTCACGAGCGACGCCAAGCTCGACGCGCTGATCGACGAACTCAAAGCCAAATGAGCGCGCAGACCTGCTTCCACGGCCGCCACATCAACCCGGTGATTCTCGACGGGCTGGATGGCCACAACTGGCGCCTTGCCGACTACCAGCGGCGCGGCGGCTATGCGGCGCTGCGTAGCCTGATCGAGAACAAGACGCCGCCCGACGTGGTGATCGGCGAGCTCAAAAAGTCCGCGCTGCGCGGCCGCGGCGGGGCGGGCTTTCCCACGGGGCTGAAGTGGAGCTTCATGCCGCGCCAGTTTCCGGGCCAGAAGTACGTGGTCTGCAACTCGGACGAAGGCGAGCCGGGCACCTTCAAGGACCGCGACATCCTGCGCTACAACCCGCACGCGGTGATCGAAGGCATGGCGATCGGCGGCTACGCGATGGGTGCCACCGCCGGCTACAACTACATCCACGGCGAGATCTGGGCCGACTACCGCCGGTTTGAAGAAGCGCTGGAGGAAGCCTACGCCGCCGGGCTGCTCGGCAAGAACATCCTGGGCAGCGACTTCAGCTTCGACCTGCACGCCGCGCACGGCTTTGGCGCCTACATCTGCGGCGAAGAAACCGCGCTGCTGGAGTCGCTCGAAGGCAAGAAAGGCCAGCCGCGCTTCAAGCCGCCGTTTCCGGCGAGCTATGGGCTGTACGGCAAGCCCACCACGATCAACAACACCGAGACCTTTGCCGCGGTGCCCTGGATCGTCCGCAACGGCGGCGATGCGTTTCTCACTCTAGGCCGGCCCAACAACGGCGGCACCAAGATTTTTTCGGTCTCCGGCGACGTGACCTGGCCCGGCAATTACGAAGTGCCGCTGGGCACCCCGTTTGCCAAGTTGCTGGAACTCGCCGGCGGCATGCGCGGCGGCAAGAAGATCAAGGCGGTGATCCCGGGTGGATCGTCGATGCCGGTGCTGCCGGGCGACGTGATGATGGCCACCGACATGGACTACGACTCGATCGCCAAGGCGGGCTCCATGCTGGGTTCCGGCGCGGTGATCGTGATGGACGAGACGCGCTGCATGGTGCGCTGCCTGGAGCGCCTGTCGTACTTCTACTACGAGGAAAGCTGCGGTCAGTGCACGCCCTGCCGCGAGGGCACCGGGTGGCTGTACCGCGTGGTGCACCGGATCGAGCGCGGGCAAGGGCGGCCCGAAGACCTTGATCTGCTCAACTCCGTCGCCGACAACATCCAGGGCCGCACGATCTGCGCGCTCGGCGACGCGGCGGCGATGCCGGTGCGCGCCTTCATCAAGCATTACCGCGCCGAGTTCGAGCATCACATTGAGCACAAGCGCTGTTTGGTGCCGGACTATGTGTAACGGGCCGAACCTCGCCGTAGCCCGGACGCAGGCGCGTATGCGCCGGAATCCGGGTGGGTGCGGCATCGATGCGCTGGCCCCGGATTCCGCTTCGCTTCATCCGGGCTACGGGTTTTGCAGATGAACAAGGTCGAAGTCGAAGTCGACGGCCGCAAGGTCGAGGTGCCGGCGGGCAGCATGGTGATGCAGGCCACGCAGGCGCTCGGCATCTATGTGCCGCACTTCTGCTATCACAAGAAGCTGTCGATCGCGGCCAACTGCCGGATGTGCCTGGTCGAAGTCGAGAAGGCGCCCAAGCCGCTGCCGGCCTGCGCCACGCCGGTCACGCAGGGGATGATCGTGCGCACCGCGTCCGAGCGGGCCAAGCAGGCGCAGCGCGCGGTGATGGAGTTTCTGCTGATCAACCACCCGCTGGACTGCCCGATCTGCGACCAGGGCGGCGAATGCCAGTTGCAGGACCTCGCGGTCGGCTACGGCGGCTCGGCCAGCCGCTACGCGGAGCCCAAGCGCGTGGTGTTCCAGAAGAACCTCGGGCCGCTCGTCTCGGCGCAGGAAATGAGCCGTTGCATCCAGTGCACGCGCTGCGTGCGCTTTGGCCAGGAGATCGCCGGCATCATGGAACTCGGCATGGCCGGGCGCGGCGAGCACTCGGAAATCCTCGCCTTTGTCGATGGCGCAGTGACCTCCGAACTGTCCGGCAACATGATCGACGTCTGCCCGGTCGGCGCGCTGACCAGCAAGCCCTTCCGTTACGAGGCGCGCACTTGGGAGTTGTCGCGCCGCAAGTCGGTGGCAGGCCACGATGCGCTGGGCAGCAACTTGATCGTGCAGGTCAAGGGCGACCGCGTACAGCGCGTCGTGCCCCTGGAAAACGAGCCGGTCAACGAATGCTGGCTGTCCGACCGCGACCGCTTTTCGTACGAAGGCTTGTACGCCGCGGACCGCCTGACGCGCCCGATGCTCAAGCACGACGGCCGGTGGCACGAGGTCGATTGGGCGCAGGCGCTCGACTATGTTGCGCATGCGCTGAGCGACATCAAGGCGCGGCACGGCGCGGCGGCTATCGGCGCGCTGGTCGCGCC
>JAJTHJ010000361.1 GCA_021298875.1 Burkholderiales bacterium
CGCCCGTCCAGCCCGGCCGGCATGGGTTGCATCGGCGAGCGGCTGGTGTTTCTGCTGCCCGGCAATCCGGTGTCCTGCCTGTGCGCCTACGACTTCTTTGCCGGCCGCGCGATCCGCCGGCTCGGCGGGCGGGACGCCGCCTGGCCCTACCGAACGGCGCAGGCAACCGTGGCGCGCAAGATCGTCTCCGCCATCGGCAGGGTTGATTACTGCCGTGTCCGACTGACGGAGGCGGGGGTCGAGCCGCTGGCGCTGTCGGGCGCGTCGATACTGTCCTCGACCACCCGTGCCGACGGCTTCGTGGTCGTGCCCGGCGACAGCGAAGGCTACGGCCCCGGCGCGCAGGTCGCCGTTCACCTGTACGACTGACCGCAGATGGCCGAAGCGCGCTCCGACGGCGTCCGCCAGGACCAGTTTCTCAGCGTCGTCACGCGCGAGGAGGCGACCGCGCGCTTCCAGCGCCATCTGCATCTGGCGCCGCTGGGTGAAGAGCGCGTGCCGATGGCGCGCGCGCTGGGCCGCGTGCTGGCGACCACCGTGGTCGCGCCGATCGACGTGCCCGGCTTCGACCGCTCCAACGTCGATGGCTTTGCCGTCCGCGCGCAAGACACCCACGGCGCCGCCGAGGAAGACCCGCGGCCGTTGCAACTGACCGGCGAGGTGCTGGCGCCGGGCGTGGCACCACGCGCGACCATCGGCGCGGGGTCGGCCACGGCGGTGGCCACCGGCGGCATGCTGCCGCGTGGTGCCGACGCAGTGGCGATGATCGAGTACACCGAGGTCGATGAATCCGGCGGCCTCACGGTCGCGCGCGCCGTGGCGCCGGGCGAGAACGTCAGCCAAGCCGGCACCGACATCGCGCGCGGCGAGACGGTGCTGCGCGAGGGGCAAGTGCTCGGCTCGCGCGAGATCGGCGTGCTGGCGGCGCTGGGGCTGGCCGAGGTCGCGGTCTGGCGCCGGCCGCGGGTGGCGATTCTGTCCACCGGCAACGAGATCGTGGCGCCGGGGGCGGAGTTGCCGCCCGGCGCGGTGTACGACTCCAACGCCGCCATTCTCGCGGCGGCGGTCGAGGAGCTGGGCGGCGAGCCCGTAATGCTCGGCATCGTCCGCGACGACGAAGCCGCACTCCGCGCAGCGCTCGCCCGCGCGCTGCGCGAAGACGCGGTTGTGCTGTCGGGCGGCACCTCCAAGGGTGTGGGCGATCTGTCGTACCGCGTAGTTGCCGGGCTGGGCGAGCCGGGCATCGTCGCCCACGGCGTGGCGCTCAAGCCGGGCAAGCCGGTGTGTTTGGCGGTGGTGCAGGGGCGGCCGGTGGCGATCCTGCCGGGATTTCCGACCTCGGCGGTGTTTACGTTCCACGAGTTCGTCGCCCCGGTGCTGCGCGCCTGGGCGGGGCTGCCGGCCGAGCGGCGCGCCACGCTGCGTGCGCGCGTGCCGCTGCGGATCAATTCCGAACGCGGCCGCACCGAGTACATGCTGGTCGGCATGATCGAAGGGCCGTCGGGTTGGCTCGCGTATCCGATGGGCAAAGGCTCCGGCTCGGTCACCACCTTCAGCGCGGCGGACGGTTTTTTCGCCATCGACCGCCACACGGAGATCGTCGATGCCGGCACCGAGGTGGAAGTGCAACTGCTGTCCGCCGGCTTGCGGCTCGCCGATCTCGTCTGCATCGGCAGTCACTGCACCGGGCTGGACGCGCTGGTCGGTGAACTGATGCGCGCCGGCTGGACGGCCAAGACGCTGCACGTGGGCAGCATGGGTGGCGTGCACGCGGCGCGGCGCGGCGAGTGCGACATCGCCGGCGTGCATCTGATGGACCCGGCGACCGGCACCTACAACCGCCACCTGCTGACCCCGGAACTGGAACTTGTCCCGGGCTACGGTCGGATGCAGGGGATCGTCTATCGCCCCGGCGATCCGCGCTTTGCCGGCCGGGACGTGGCGGGCGCGGTGGCCGCCGCGCTCGCCGATGCCGACTGCACGCTCGTCAACCGCAACGCCGGCAGCGGCACCCGCGTGCTGATCGACCGGCTGCTCGACGGGCGGCGCCCCGCCGGCTGCGGCGTGCAGACCAAGTCGCACAACGCCGTGGCCGCCGCGGTGCGGCTGGGCCGCGCCGACTGGGGCGTGGCCATCGATACGGTGGCGCGCGACTACGGCCTTGCCTTCATCCCGTTGCAGGAAGAGCGTTACGACTTTCTCGTGCCGCGCGCGCGCCGGGATCGGCCCGCGGTGGCGGCGTTTGTCGCGCTGCTTGCCGACCCCGCCGTGCGCGCCATATTGGAGCGAATGGGATTTCGGCCGTAATGGGTGCGCTCGGCCTTGCGTTTGTCGAGGCCTGGTCGATGATCGTCCGGGCCGATCCGAAGCTGCTGGAAATCGTCGCGCTGTCGCTGCGCGTAAGCCTGTCTGCCGTGCTCGTCGCCACGCTGTTGGCGCTGCCCTTCGGCGCCGCGCTGGCGGTCACGCGCTTTGCCGGCAGGCAGGCGCTGATCGTCGTCTTCAATGCGCTGCTCGGCCTGCCGGCGGTGGTCGTCGGCCTTTCGGTTTATCTGCTGCTTTCGCGTGCCGGGCCGCTGGGGGAATTCGGCCTCCTGTTCACGCCGACAGCGATGGTGGTAGCGCAGGCCGTGCTCGTGTTTCCACTGCTTGCCGCGCTGGCGCAGCAGGCGGTGGCCGATGCCTGGAGCGAGCACGCCGAGCAGTTGCGCTCGCTCGGCGCGGGGCCGGTCGCCTCGGTGCTGGCGTTGTTGCACGACCTTCGCTTTTCGCTGGTGACGATCGTTCTGGCGGCCTTCGGGCGCGCCATTGCGGAAGTCGGTGCGGTGATGATCGTCGGCGGCAACATCGACGGTGTGACCCGTGTGATGACCACCGCGATTGCGCTGGAGACCTCCAAGGGCGATCTGCCGCTGGCCCTCGGGCTGGGCATCGTGCTGCTCGTGCTGGTACTGCTGCTCAACATCGCCGCCCATTTCCTCAGGGAATGGGCGCTGCGCCGTCATGCTTGACTCTCTGCTGCCGTTGCAACTGTCCCAGGTGAGTTTCGTCGCCGGCGGGCGGACGATCCTCGACGACGTGAGTCTCGAACTCACCGCCGGCCCGCGCACCGTGATCCTCGGGCCCAACGGCGCGGGCAAGAGTGTGCTGCTGCGGATTTGCCATGGCTTGCTGGCACCTAAGTCGGGGACGCTGCGCTGGGCTAATTCCGAGCGGCCCGGCCAAGCGCGGCGGCAGGCGATGGTCTTCCAACGCCCGGTGCTGCTGCGTCGAAGCGCGCTTGGCAACCTGACCTTTGCTCTGGCGGTGGCCGGTGTGCCGCCGGTGGAGCGCGAAGCCCGCGCGCGCGCGGCACTCGCCCGCGTGGGCCTGGGCGACCTGGCCCACCGCCCCGCGCGGGTGCTGTCCGGTGGCGAGCAGCAGCGGCTGGTGCTGGCGCGCGCGTGGATGCTGGAACCCGAAGTGCTGTTTCTCGACGAGCCGACCGCCAATCTCGATCCGGGCGCCACGCGCGAGATCGAGAGCATCGTGCGGTCGATCCACGCCGCCGGCACCAAGATCTTGCTCGTCACGCACAACCTCGCGCAGGCGCAGCGGCTGGGCGACGAGGTGCTGTTCATCGACCGTGGACGCATCGCCGAACGCACGCCGGTCGATGTGTTCTTCCGGCGGCCGGCCAGTGCGGCAGCCGAGGATTACCTGAAAGGAGAAAAACCTTGGCAATGAATCGACGCCGGTTGTGGCTGTGCGCACTGGCCGCGAGCGCCGTGCTTGCGGCGCCCGCGCGGGCGCAGGACACGTCCATCGTCGTCGCCTCGACCACCTCGACCGAGCAGTCCGGTCTGTTTGGTCACATCCTGCCGCGGTTCACGCAGAAGACCGGCATCGCCGTGCGGGTGGTGGCGCTGGGCACCGGGCAGGCGCTCGACGTGGGCCGCCGCGGCGACGCCGACGTTGTCTTCGTGCACGACCGCGCGGCTGAAGACAAGTTCGTCGCCGAGGGCTACGGCATCGACCGGCGCGACGTGATGTACAACGACTTCGTGCTGGTCGGCCCGCGCGCCGACCCGGCCCGTGTGGGCGGCGGCAAGGACGTGGTGGCCGCCTTCGCGTCGATCGCCGTGGCGGAGGCGCCGTTCGTTTCGCGCGGCGACCGCAGCGGCACGCACGCCGCGGAACTGCGGTTCTTCAAGGACGCCGGCATCGACCCGACCGCGGGCCGCGGCGGCTGGTACCGCGAGACGGGTTCCGGCATGGGCCCGGCGCTGAACACCGCCGCGGCGATGAACGCCTACGTGCTGGCCGACCGCGGCACCTGGCTCTCGTTCAAGAACCGCGGCGACCTTGCTGTGTTGGTCGAGGGTGACCGGCGCCTGTTCAACCCCTACGGCGCGATCCTCGTCAACCCAGCCCGCCACCCACACGTCAAGCAGGCCGAGGGCCGTGCGTTCATCGACTGGCTGGTTTCGCCCGAAGGGCAGGGCGCTATCGCGAGCTACAAGATCGGCGGCGAGCAGTTGTTCTTTCCGGACGCGCAGCGGTGAGGCGTTCCGGTTTCAAGCGCGGACAGTGGCTGGAGGCCAGAGCACCCTCACCCGGCGCCTGCGGCGCCACCCTCTCCCACTGATGTGGGAGAGGGTTTGCTCCCCTCGCCCGCATCAGCGGGAGAGGGGCGGGGGTGAGGGTTCGTCAACCATCTGACGAAACCGCGACAAGTCAACCGCCGAAGCTCACGCGCACCGGCGCCGGCTCGGCCTGTGGCTCGGAGTCGAACCGCTCGAAGCCGCAGTAGCAGATGAAGCGGTGCAGGTTCGCGCGGCCGAACAAGGCCATGCCCAGCCGCTGCGCCAGCTCGTAGCCCATCTGGGTGACGCCGTTGCGCGAAATCACGATCGGCACGCCCAGTTGCGCGGCCTTGGTCACCATCTCGCTGGTGAGCCGCCCGGTTGTATAGAACAGCTTGTCGTCGCCCGCGCCCAGTGCGGAGTCGCCGTGCAGCCACATCCAGCCGGCGATGGTGTCGATCGCGTTATGCCGGCCCACGTCCTCGACGAACATCAGCATTTCCAGGCCGCGGAACAGCGCGCAGCCGTGCACCGAGCCGGCCCGGCGGTGGATGCTGTCCTGGGTGCGCATGATTTCGCTCAACTGCATCAGCGTCGATTGGCGGATGCGCGCCACCGCGGGCGGTGCCAGACGCCGGGCTTCGAGCTCCTCCATCAACATGCCGAACATCGTGCCCTGGCCGCAGCCGGTGGTGACGATGCGCTGCCGCGTGCGCGCCGCCGCGTCGGCCGTGCCGCTGCGGGTGGTCACTGCCGCAGCGCCGACTTCCCAGTCGACGACGACCGATTCGATGTCCTCGACGCGCTCCACCAGCCGCTGATTGCGCAGGTAGCCGAGCGTCAACAGTTCGGGCGCGGCGCCGAGCGTCATCAGCGTGACGAGCTCGCGCTTGTCCAGGTACAGCGTCAGCGGCCGCTCGGCCGGGATATGCAGCGTGCGGCGCGCGCCGGACTCGTCCAGCACCTCGACCGCGCGCGTCAGCGGCACGCGGGCCGCGCTCAGGCTCGGGCGTTGCGGCGACGCCGTGGCGGGAGCAGGAATGAGCATGGGGTCAGAAGAAGAAGTAGAGCGAAAACTGTGCTGCGTACCAGGGGCTCGCATCGTTGCCGACTGCGTCCTAGATCGCCGCGCCCGGCCTCGCGGCGGCGAGCACGCCCTGCAGGTACAGATGCTTGCCCAGGTACAGGTTGACGAAGAAGTCCAGCTCCGACGCGAGATCCTTGGAACTCAACTGCTGCAAGGGGCCGATGGCGCCGCGGTTGTTGAGATAAATCGCCCGATGCTGCGTGTACTCCAGCGTCAGCGCGAGCGACTCGCTGGGATTGGCGGTCAGCGTCACCCGCTGCGAGCGCAGATTGGAGTTCAGCAGCACACTGCTCAACAGCATGCCCGGCACGTAGTTGTTCTGCCCGCCGGCCAGCAGCGGGTCGTAGCGCTCGTAGCGTGAGGTCGAAGGGTCGTCGCCGCTGAATTGCGTGTACTTGTAGCTGATGCCGGGCTTCCACGGCAGCTTCTCGGCGCGGTAGCCCGGCCAGATCGCAAAGGCATAGGCCGACATGTCGAGCGACTCGTGCGTCTGCCAGGCGAACTCGCCCTTGAACCACAGACCTTCGACGCCGAAGAGCTTGTAGAGCCAAAGGCTGGGCGAGACGGTGCGCAGGCCGTCGCGGGTGGCGACGACGTTGCCCTCCGGCCCCAGATAGGCGCGGCTGGAGCGGGGCACTTCGAGGTAGGTGAGGGCGGCATCGATGGTTTCGGAGTCGTTGTAGCCGATCGTCGCGCCGGCGATGCGGGTGTTGGTTTCCGCGCCGGGGAACTCGCTCGGCTCGAGGACGATGCCCTCCAGCGAGTACTCGCCGAGCTTGAGCTGGGCGATGGCGGTGTTGTCGAACGCCAGCCGCGGGCCGAGCCAAAGGGCGCCGAGGGAGCCGAGGTTGGTCGAACCCGGAATCTTGGAAATCAAGAAGCCCTGCCGCAGTTGGTAGATCTGCCGCCCGCCCGACAGGTTGAGCGAGTTGCCCTTGCCCGGCAGGTCGAACAGCAGGCCCGCGTAGGCCTGCTCCCAGGCGCCGTGCGTGCGCGTGCCGGAATCGTAGAGGTCTTGCCCGAACGAGGCGGACAGCAGATAGGTCGCACTGCCGTAGGCGTAAACCGGCCAGTCGCCAAGCTGGGCGATACCGCCGAGGCCCGGTTCGATGTAGCTCTCCGCCCACGCGGTGCGGCCCGGCCCGGCGGGATCCCGCGCGGCCTTGTTGCCGCGGGTGAAAAGATCGCCGCGGCCGAAGAACGGGTTGAACGTGGCGAAGGCGCCGACGCCGCCGTTGAGGATCGCCTTGAACAGGGAAGAGTCGTCCTGGTGGAGCACCGGCAGCGACGCCAACGCGCCGTCGACGAACAGCCCCTCGACTTTGGACGCCGGCGGCCCCGGCGTCTGCGCGGGGACGACCGTGATTGCCACCACCACGCGCCCGGCGGGGACCGACTCGAAGGTGGCCACACTCGCTTCGGCGACCCGGTCCAGGCGCCGGACCTGCTGCATCAGACCGTCGAGGACGAAGCGCTGCAGCGGGCCGTCGCGGACGGTGCCAGCCAGCGCCTCGACCCGGTTAAGCAGTTCGGCGTCCGCTGCGGCATCGCCGGTACTGCCGCGCAGTTGCACCGGCGTGGCCAGCACGCGCAGCCCGTAGGCGACCTCCGGCGCGATCTGGCTGCCGCGCAAGGGGCTGGCCGCGGCGGCGGGCTGCCGCTCGGCGGCCCAGGGCGCGCCGAGCGGTGCCAGCCCGGCGTCCCCGGCGAGCAGCAACAACGCGGCGGCGCAACGGACTACTGGGGCGGCCCGATCCACAGATTGCCCGCGTAGAGCTTGGTCGGCACGACGGTGCGGAAACCGTCGTTGACGTAAATCTTGTCGTTCGGGTAGCCGTCGCCGTCGTCGGTGATCGTCCAGCGCACGCCGAAGGCTTCGAACTTTGCCGTCTTGCCTTCGAACACCAGATCGGTCATCGGCACCGGCACGTCGCGCGGCGCGCCGACCATGTCCAGCCCCTGGCGCCACTTCAGCACTTTGGTGTTGTCGTCTTCGTCGCGCAGGAAGTAGCGCATCGTGCCGCCGGCCGGCACATACCCTGGCGTGCCCGGCGTGCCGCGGGCCGAATGGCCGTCGAACTCCATCCAGAAGCGCACGCGGTTGCGCTTGCCGTCGCCGGTGTAGTCGTAGCGCAGCACGTCGGTGTAGGCGACCGCACCGCGGATGACGACGACCTCGGGCGTCTTCGCCGGTTCCGTGCCCGGCGCCGCGCAGCCGGCGAGCGCGGTCGCGGCCAGGGCGGTTACGGCCAGGGCCGCAGCGTGGCGTTTCATGCTCGCACCTCCGCGTCGGCATCGGTCTGGCCGAGCACCGCGCGGGCCTGCGCGAGCCGCGCGCCGACCAAGGCGTGGACGGCGATGCAGCCGTCCACGTAGCTTGCCGCCTCGCGCGTGGCGGCGCGGGCGGCCGCGGCTAACTCGGCATCGGCGACGACGCGCTCAATCCAGTCCGCCAGCCGCTCGAAGCTGACGGCGGGCAGCGTGCTTTCGTCCGGGGTCAGATACAGATACAACTCGGGCAGCCCGCGCACCGTGCCGCGCGCGATACCCAGGCGCGAGGTGAAGCGCCCGGCCGGCAGGCGGTCGGCGTAGCGGCACGGCGCGAGGATGCGGCCGGCCAGTTCGGCCGTGGGCAGCGGCAGTGCGGCAGTCATGCGACGCTCTCCTTGCCGAGCCGGCCGGCGGCCCGCAGCGTGTCGGCGACGAAACCGAGGTCGAGCTCGGCCAGCGTCTTCGCGGTCGGCCAGCCGGTTTCGATGTCCCAGCCTTCCAGTCGGTAGAAAATCGTCTTCCAGTCCTCAAAGCCCTTGCGGTCGAGCGAGCGGCCCATCAGGTCGGTGTACTCCCATTCGCCCTTGGCGTTCTTGCACGGCCACATGTAGAACGGGAACAACTCGTTCTTCTCGTACTTGGTGTCGAAAATGTAGGGCGCGAACTGCACGATCTTGCGGTGCCGGCCCTGCAGCGTCCAGATCGCGTTGTCGAGGTTCCAGATGCGCCGTCCGCGGGCGATGCCGTCCACCAACGTGAGGTTCTCGCCGGTGACCGCGTTCCAGAACACGTGTTCGCCGGCGTCGTCGCTGCCGGTGGCGCCGTGCAGGTCGGGCGTGTTGGTGTTGAAAAGATCGGGCCACTTCAGGTCGCAAAACAGCGCCGAGTTCTTCCAGAAGCGGCAGTAGTGCTGCTGCCAGCGCACCAGTTGTGCGACCGCCTCCGAGTACATGTTGTCGTCGGCGAAGTTGAACACCTCGGGCCGGTTCTTGGCATAGGGTGCCAGTTGGCTCGCCTGGATGGTGACGAGGTCTTTCGCGTTGACGCGGATCGGCAGCGCGTAGGCGAGCGCGGCGCTGATCGTGGTGAACATGAAGTTGAAGCAATGGGTGTTGGTGTCGCGGTCGCCCATGATGCTGCCGTAACCCCACTCCAGTTCGGCGCGCGGGTCGTAGCCGTGCTCCGGGCAGCCCCAGTAGGAGAACAGCAACCGGCCGGTGCGCAGGTCTTCCTCGCGGCCCCATTTGCGCGCGGCAGGCACAAAGCCCGCGGCGAGGTCCTTGCCGATGTCGGTGCCGGTGGACAGCGCGTGGACGAATTTCTCGACGAACTCCAGGGTGCCCAGCTTGTCCCAGGGCAGCGACGACGGAATCTTCTTGCCGGGGCCGAGCAGGCCCTCTTCGTGCAGGAATTCGAGCCAGGGCAACCCCGGCTGGAGCACAAAGCTGTTGATGCCGTACTTCTGGCAGAGGTCGGCGACCTTCAGGCTCCACTCGCCCAGTTCCTTGGGCGACTTGGCGACCTTCTGCATGAATTCGTTGTACCAGAAGGTTTCCTGGCAGGCCGACTCGTTGCCGTAGCCCAGATTGGAGCGCGAGCGGCACCCGTTCACACAG
>JAJTHJ010000367.1 GCA_021298875.1 Burkholderiales bacterium
GCAAGCCGCCGACAGCGCGCACTACCTGCACCCGGCCACCGACCACAAGGCACTCGCCGAAAAGGGCGCCCGCATCATCGTGCGCGGCGACGGCATCTACGTCTGGGACTCCGAGGGCCAGAAGATCCTCGACGGCATGAGCGGCCTGTGGTGCGTCAACGTCGGCTACGGCCGGCGCGAACTGGCCGAGGCCGCGTACCAGCAACTGCTGCAACTGCCCTACTACAACAGCTTCTTCAACACGAGCAATGTGCCGGCGATCGAACTCGCAGGCAAGCTCGCGCAGATCGCGCCAGCGGGCTTCAAGCATGTGTTTTTCACCGGCTCCGGCTCCGAGGGCAGCGACACCGTCGTGCGGCTGGTGCGCCGCTACTGGGACCTGCATGGCCAACCACAGCGCAAGACCATCATCAGCCGCTGGAACGCGTACCACGGCAGTACGGTCGCGGGCGCATCGTTGGGCGGCATGAAGGGCATGCACGCGCAAGGCGATCTGCCGATCCCGAACATCGTGCATATCGACCAGCCTTATCACTTCCAGCATCTACTGGACGGCGGTGCGATGAGCGCGGACGAATTCGGCCTCGCCTGCGCGCGCCAGCTGGAAGACAAGATTCTCGAACTCGGCGCCGACCGTGTGGCCGCCTTCATCGGCGAGCCGGTGCAGGGCGCCGGCGGCGTAATCATCCCGCCATCAACCTACTGGCCGGAGATCCAGCGCATCTGCGACAGGTACGGCATCCCGCTGGTGTCGGACGAGGTGATCTGCGGCTTCGGCCGGCTGGGCTGCTGGTTCGGCTGCGAGACGATGGGCACCAAGCCCGATCTGATTACCTTTGCCAAGGGGGTCACCTCCGGCTACATCCCGTTAGGCGGCGTGCTGGTGGGCGAGCGCGTGGCGCGCGCGCTGATCGACAAGGGCGAAGAACTCGCACACGGCTTCACCTACAGCGGCCACCCGGCCGCCTGTGCGGTGGCACTCGCGAATCTGGCGATCATCGAGCGCGAGGGTCTGGTCGAGCGCGTGCGCGACGACACCGGGCCTTACCTGAAGCAGAAGTTCGAGGCGCTGCTCGAGCACCCGCTGGTCGGCAATGCCGAGACGCGCGGGCTGATGGCCGGGCTGGTGCTGGTCAAGAGCAAGGCGCAGCTCACCGCCTTCCCGAGCGAACGGGCCGTCGGCATGGTCTGCCGCGGCCACATGTTTGCCAATGGCGTCGTGATGCGCGCCGTGGGCGACCGGATGATCATCGCGCCGCCGCTCGTCATCACGCGAGCGCAGGTCGATGAGATGATCGGGCTGATCCGGCACTGCCTCGATCTCACGTACGAAGATGTGAGGCAGCGCGGCTGGCTGTAACTCGCGCTGACGCACCCGCGCCCCCACCCCAACCCTCCCCCGCAGGCGGGGGAGGGCTGGGGTGGGGGCGGCAGCCGGGCAACAGGCTCAGACGCCACGCAAGTTCTTCGTCCGCTCATTCACTCCAAGGAATAGCCATGCACATCGGCGTCCCCAAGGAAGTCAAAGTCCACGAATACCGCGTCGGCCTCACGCCCTCTTCGGTGCGCGAATTGGTCGCCCACGGCCATAGCGTGCTGGTGCAAACCGGCGCCGGTGCCGGCATCGGCGCGGCCGACGACGACTACCGCCGCGCGGGCGCGAGCATCGCGCCCGACGCGACCGAGGTCTTCGCCCGCGCAGAGATGATCGTCAAGGTCAAGGAGCCGCAGGCCGCCGAGCGCAAGCTGCTGCGCGAGGGGCAATTGCTCTTCACCTACCTGCACCTCGCGCCCGACCCCGAGCAGACCAAAGAGCTGCTCGAAAGCGGCGCGATCTGTGTGGCTTACGAAACCGTCACCGCACCCGGCGGCGGCCTGCCGCTGCTGGCGCCGATGTCGGAGGTCGCGGGCCGCCTGTCGATCCAGGCCGGCGCGCACTGCCTGGAAAAGTCCGCCGGCGGCATGGGCGTGCTGCTGGGCGGGGTGGCCGGCGTGCCGCCCGCGCGCATCGTGATCCTCGGCGCGGGCGTGGTCGGCACCAACGCCGCGCAGATGGCGGTGGGCACGGGAGCGCAGGTGGTGGTGATCGACAAGTCCACCGACGCGCTGCGGCGGATCGACGCGATGTTCAACGGACGCGCGATGACGGTGTTTTCCAATCGCGACAACGTCGAGCGCGAAGTGGCCGCCGCCGACCTCGTGGTCAGTGGCGTGCTGATCCCCGGCGCCGCCGCGCCCAAGCTCGTCACGCGCGAGCTGCTCGGCAAGATGAAGCGCGGCTCGGTGATCGTCGATGTGGCGATCGACCAGGGCGGCAGTTGCGAGACCTCGCGCCCGACCACGCATGCCGAACCGACCTACGCGGTCGATGGCGTGGTGCACTACATGGTCGCCAACATGCCCGGCGCGGTGCCGCGCACCTCCACCTACGCGCTGAACAACGCCACCCTGCCCTTTGCGCTGCAACTGGCCGACAAGGGCTGGCGCAAGGCATTGGCCGACAACCCGCACCTCAAAGAGGGCCTGAACGTTGCCGCAGGCCGACTCACCTACAAGGCGGTGGCCAAGGCGCTCGATCTGCCGTACACGCCGCCCGACGCGATTTTGAGCTGACCTGCGTAGCGGCGCCGTGCATGGCGCTCAGCGCAGCGCGTCGCGCAACCGATACCACGCCATCGCCAGCACCAACGCCGGCGTGCGCAGCCAGCGGCCGCCGGGAAAGTCGCGGTGCTTCAGTTGTGCAAAGAGATCGAAGCGCTCTGCGGCTCCGGCAATAGCTTCGGCCACCAGCCGGCCCGCCAGCCCGGTCAACGCCAGTCCGTGGCCGCTGAAGCCTTGCAGGTAGTACACGTTGGGCGCCAGCCGGCCAAAATCGGGCGCGCGGTTCATCGTGATGTCCACATAGCCGCCCCACCAGTAGTCCACGCCGACGTCGGCCAGTTGCGGAAACACGTGCAGCATCCGTCGGCGCATCGCCAGCGGCAGATCGGGCGGCACCACGGTGCTGTAGCTGACGCGCCCGCCGAAGAGCAGCCGGTCATCGGCCGACAGGCGAAAGTAGTCGAGCACGAATTGCGTGTCGGCCACCGCCGCGCGCGTGGGCAGCAGCGCCTCGGCGCGGGCGCGGCCGAGCGGTGCGCTGGCCGCGATGAAAGTGCCTACCGGCATGATCCGCCGCGCCGACTCCGGCGCCAGCGAGTTCAGATACACATTGCCAGCGAGCATCAGATGCCGGCAGCGCACGCAGCCGCCCGCCGTGTGCACGACGGGCTGCGCACCCGCGTCGTAGCGCAGCACCGCGCTGCCTTCGTGGATGCGCACGCTGGCGGCAGCGGCGGCGCGCGCCAGACCGAGCGTGTACTTGAGCGGATGCAGGTGCCCCGAAAAACGGTCGTAGGCGCCGCCGGCGTAGCGCGGGCTAGCGATGTGGAGAGGCAGTTCCGCGCGCGCTAACGGCTGCACTCGGTCGTAACCGTAGTCGCGCGCAAGTCGCTCGCAGGCCGCGTGCAACTCGCGCGTCTTGCGCTCGTTGACCGCAACGGCGAGCGCGCCTGCCTGCCAGTCGCAGGCGATGCCGTGCGCCAATCGCCGCTCGTGGATCTGATCGATCGCCTCGACCGTCATCGCCCAAACGCGGCCTGCGGCCTCGCGGCCGAGTTGCTGCTCGATCGTCGTCATCTCGCAGGCCAGGCCGACGAGCGCCTGCCCGCCGTTGCGGCCCGACGCGCCCCAGCCGACTTCGCGCGCTTCCAGCAGCACGACCGAGTAGCCGCGTGCGCGCAGGTCGAGCGCGGCGGAAAGCCCGGCAATGCCGCCGCCGACGACGCAGACATCCGCCTCCGCTTCGCCCGCCAGCGGCGGGTAGCTGGCCGGGCGCGGCGCGCTCGCCGTGTAGTACGAATTGCGGGTGAGCTTGTCTTCGGCAAAACGCATGGCGGCGGCGAGTGTAGGTGCACAATCGCCCGCGACCACCCACCGGGAGAGGCGCATGTTTACCTACATCACTTTGGGCAGCAACGACCTCGACGCTGCCGAGCGTTTCTACAACGCAACGATGACAGCACTCGGCTGGTCACGCTGCATCACCGAGGCCGACGGCGACTGGGATCAATGGCGCGGCTGGGGTCTGTACGAGGACGACGGCAAACCCGAACTGGCATTGTGGGTCTGCAAACCCTTCGATGGTGGGCCTGCGACCGCGGGCAACGGCACGATGGTCGCGCTCGCCGCCCGCACCCGCGCGCAGGTGGACGCCTTCCACGCGGCCGCGCTGGCGCATGGCGGCACGAGCGAAGGCGCGCCCGGCCTGCGCCCGCAATACAACGCGGACTTCTACGCCGCCTACGTGCGCGACCCGGACGGCAACAAGCTGGCTGCCGTGTGCCGCGGGGCGTGACGCGCCTGCCCAGGTGTCTTCCCAAGCCAAAGGCGAGAAGTCTCGGGTACGCGTAGCGCTGAGGTTCCTCGCCTTCCGCTCGGAATGACATTGCGCGGGGGCGACCCGCCGACGGTGTTTGGAACCACCGTTCGTGCGCCGCGTCGCCACCGGGCTCCCCTCTCCGGAAGTGTCATTCCGAGCCCAGGGCGAGGAATCTCGGTTTCGCGTGCGGCCGGGATTCCTCGCCTTTGGCTCGGCATGACGGTCTGGCGCGGCGGTAGCAGTCCGAAGCGGCTCCCCAATCGACGCCACGGTGGTACTTTTGAGGCAGCCACCTGCGCCGCAGACTATTACCCCAACCGATCACCGATCACCGATCACCGATCACCCTTCCCCGTGCCCGCCCCCTTCGTCCTGATCCCGTGCGACAACCGCCTGCTCGGCCAGCAGTACTTTCACGTGCTCGGCCGCAAGTACGCCGACGCGGTGCACGACGCCGCCGGCGGCCTGCCGCTGCTGGTGCCGACCGGCAGCCGTGCGGACATCGACGCTTATCTGCAACTGGCCGACGGCATTCTGCTGACCGGCTCGCCCGCCAATGTGCACCCGTCGCACTTCGGCGAGCGGGTGCGCGACCCGGCGCTGCCGCTGGACCCCGAGCGCGACGCGGTCACACTGCCGCTGGTGCACCGGGCGATCGAACGGGGCATCCCGCTGCTCGCCGTCTGCCGCGGCTTGCAGGAGATCAACGTCGCGCTCGGCGGCTCGCTGCACCAGGCGCTGCACGAGGCGGGGTTCGCCGATCACCGGGAAAACCCCAAGCAGCTGCTCGACGAGCAATACGGCCCAGCCCATGAGGTCGAGGCCACCGCGGGCGGGATGCTGGAAGGCATTACCGGCACGCGGCGCTTCACCGTCAACTCGCTGCACGGCCAGGGGATCGCGCGGCTGGCCGAGGGGCTGGCGGTCGAAGCAACTTCTCCCGATGGCGTGATCGAGGCCGTACGCCTGACCCAACACCCCGGGTTTGCCCTGGCCCTGCAGTGGCATCCGGAGTGGAAAGCAACCCAAAATCCCCTGTCGACGAAAATCTTCGGTGCGTTCGGCGCCGCCTGCCGCGCTTTTGCGCAGGCCCCGCTGGCGCGCGCCGCCTGACGAGACCCTATGGCCATCCGCGAAAACTTTTCCTTTGCCGATCTCGAGCGCTGGCTCAACGACAACCGCGTCGACGAAATCGAATGCCTGGTGCCCGACCTGACCGGTGTGGCGCGCGGAAAAATCCTGCCGCGCGCCAAGTTCAGCCAGGAGCGCGGCATGCGGCTGGCCGAATCGGTGCTTGGCATGACGGTGACTGGAGAGGCGCCGGACTCCGACGAGTACGCGGCGATCATTTCCGACAACGACCAGGACATGGAGCTGCTGGCCGACCCGAGCACCGCCGTGCTGGCGCCGTGGGTCCAGGAGCCGGACCGCACCGCACAGGTGATTCACGACTGCTACTTCGAGGACGGCACGCTGGTGGACTTCGCACCCCGCTCGGTGCTGCGCAACGTGCGCCAGTTGTACGCGGACGCCGGCTGGAAGGCGGTGGTCGCCCCGGAGTTGGAGTTCTACCTGATCGCCAAAAACGAGGACCCGGACTTTCCGCTGACCCCGCCGGTGGGCCGCAGCGGCCGCGCCGAGACCAGCCGTCAGCACTACAGCATCGACGCGGTCAACGAGTTCGACCCGCTGTTCGAGGACATCTACGCCTGGTGCGAGGCGATGGACCTCGAAGTCGATACGCTGATCCACGAGATCGGCGCCGGCCAGATGGAGATCAACTTCCTGCACGGCGACCCGCTCGATCTGGCCGACCGCGTCTTCTACTTCAAGCGCACGCTGCGCGAGGCCGCGTTGCGCCACAAGATGTACGCGACCTTCATGGCCAAGCCCATGGCGGGCGAACCCGGCAGCGCGATGCACATCCATCAAAGCATCGTCGATGCCAAAACGGGCCTGAACATTTTTTCGGATGAGCGCGGCGAGGCGACCCCGGCGTTTTTCCACTACATCGGCGGCCTGCAGAAATACCTGCCGGCGGCGATGGCGTTTCTGGCGCCGTATGTGAATTCCTACCGCCGGCTGGTACGCAACAGCGCCGCGCCGATCAACATCCGCTGGGGGCGGGACAACCGCACCGTCGGCATCCGCGTGCCGCGCTCCAAGCCGCAGGCCCGCCGCGTGGAAAACCGCGTGATCGGCGCCGACGCCAACCCCTATGTGGCCACCGCGGTGACGCTCGCCTGCGGGTATCTCGGGATGAAAGAGAAGATCGAGCCGACGCCCGAGTCCCGCGGCAGCGCCTATCACTCGGCACGCGAACTGCCGCGCGGCATGTCCGAGGCGCTGGCGGAACTGGCCGAGGCGCCGGAACTGGCCGCCGTGCTGGGCGAGCGCTTCGTCAAGCTCTACCGGCTGGTCAAGGAACTGGAGTACGACGAGTTCATGACGGTGATTTCGTCGTGGGAACGCGAGCATCTGCTGCTGCACGTATGACCGTGCGGCACGGCTTTTGCGTTTGTGCGACGAAAACCGCCGCCGGCGGCCCCGGCTGCCGCCTGCTGGTGCACACTTCACGCCGAGCCCGGCGCCGGGCACCGTCTACAGCTTCCCTTCCTGAGGAGTAAACGGCCATGACCGCCACCCGCACCCCCACCGAACCGCCCTCCCGTCGCCGCCTGGCGCGCTTTGCCATCGGCCTGCTTGCCAGCTGCGCGTTGGCCGGCAGCGCCTGGGCGCAGTCCAAGGTGCTCAACGTCTACAACTGGTCCGACTACATCGGCGACGACACGATCGCCAATTTCGAGAAAGAAACCGACATCAAGGTCCGCTACGACAACTACGACTCCAACGAGACGCTGCACGCCAAGCTGGTGGCCGGCCGCAGCGGTTACGACATCGTCGTGCCGTCGTCCAACTGGGGCAAGCTGCAACTGGAAGGCGGCCTGCTGCAAAAGCTCGACAAGTCCAAGATCCCCAATTACGGCAACCTCGACCCGGCGGTGATGAAGCAGATCGCCAGCATGGACCCGGGCAACCAGTTCCTGGTGCCGTGGCTCTGGGGCGTCACCACCATCGGCATCAACGTGGACAAGGTCCGCGCCGCACTCGGCAGCACGCCGATGCCGGACAACGCCTGGGACTTGCTGTTCAAGCCCGAATACGTGAGCAAGTTGAAGTCCTGCGGCGTGTCGGTGCTGGACTCCGCCGACGAAGTTTTCCCCGCCGCGCTGCGCTACCTGGGCAAGCCCGCGTACAGCAAGAGCAGCGCCGATTACCAAGAGGCCGCCAAGCTGTTGCAGTCGATCCGGCCGTACGTCACGCTGTTCTCCTCGTCCGGGTACATCAATGAGCTGGCTTCCGGGTCGCTGTGCCTGGTGTTCGGCTGGAACGGCGACGTCGGCACGGCAGCCAACCGCGCGCGCGAGGCCAAAAACGGCCAGAACATCCAGATCCTCGTGCCCAAGACCGGCGCGGTGCTGTTCTTCGACACAATGGCCATCCCCGCCGATGCGGTCAACGTCGAAAACGCCTACAAGTTCATCAACTACATCCTGCGCCCCGAGGTACAGGCCGGCATCGTAAACAATGTGCCGTTCGCCAACCCGGTGCGCGCCGCGGACAAGCTGATCAAGCCGGAAGTCTCCGGCAACCCGGCCGTGTTCCTGCGCCCGGACGATCTGGCCAAGATGACGCCGCCGGATGCGGTGAACAGCGACATCCGCCGGCTGCGGACGCGTCTATACACGACGTTCAAGACCGGGCTGTAACGGAGCGGCCCGGCGCGCTTTCGCCGCCGGGCGCAACGCGGGGGATTGCCATGCAGCCAGCCAGAGCGAGAAGCGACGCGTTTCTGCGCGTCGAGCGGCTGACCAAGCGCTTCGGCGAGACGACCGCGGTGGACGACGTGTCGATCGCCATTCCCAAGGGCGAAATTTTCGCCCTGCTCGGCTCCTCCGGCTGCGGCAAGTCCACGCTGCTGCGAATGCTGGCGGGCTTCGAGACGCCGACCTCCGGCCAGATCTATCTCGAAGGCGCGGAGATCTCGCAGCTCAAGCCCTACGAGCGGCCGATCAACATGATGTTCCAGTCCTACGCGCTGTTCCCGCACCTGACCGTGTGGGACAACATCGCGTTTGGGCTGCGCCGCCACGGCACGCCCAAGGACCAACTCACCGAGCGGGTGGAACGGATGCTCACGCTCGTGCAACTGAAGGCCTATGCCAAGCGCAAGCCACATCAACTGTCCGGCGGCCAGCAGCAGCGGGTGGCGCTGGCGCGCAGTCTGGCGCTGGAGCCGAAGCTGCTGCTGCTCGACGAGCCGCTCGGCGCGCTGGACCGCAAGCTGCGCGAGCAAACGCAGTTCGAGCTGTCCAACATCATCAAGCGGGTCGGCGTGACCTGCGTGCTGGTCACTCACGACCAGGAAGAAGCGATGACGATGGCCGATCGCATCGCGGTGATGAGCGAAGGCAGCTTTCTGCAAGTGGGCCGCCCGCGCGAGATTTACGAGACGCCCAACTGCCGCTTCGTCGCCGACTTCATCGGCAACGTGAACCTCTTCGACGGCGTGCTGATCGAGGACGAGCCCGACCACTGCATCGTCGGCACGCCGCATGGCGAGTTCTACGTCGGGCACGGCATCACCGGCGTGGCCGGGCAGACGCTGTCGCTGGCAGTGCGGCCGGAGAAGCTCACGGTCGAGCGCGAGGAGCCGGTCGATACCCGCTACAACTGCCTGCGCGGCCGGGTGGTGGATAGCGCCTACTTCGGCGCGAACTCGATTTACCGCGTGCAGCTGCCCACGCAGTTGCGCGTGCAGGC
>JAJTHJ010000382.1 GCA_021298875.1 Burkholderiales bacterium
AGTTCAAAGTAGATCTTCGCGAAAGGCAACGCAGCCGGCGCTGGCGCTGCCACTGGCGCCGGCGCCGGGGTGGGGGCAACCGCCGGCGCGACCACCGGCGAGGCACAGCAGCCGACGGTGTTCGGGCCACGTCCCATCAGCAACAGCAGCAGCAACAGGATCGCCAGCGGGTCAAAACCGTCAGATGCAGACGGTCGCGCCGACGTTGCGCGTCCGCCCAGCGGGATTTGATCGTAGTCATCGGCGGCCCCTCAGACGTCGCGGCGCACGCCGGCGTCCAGCTTGTCCTGCAACGCCGCGAGTTCAGCCCAGCGGTTATCGGCCGCCAAGCGCGACTGCTCGGGCCAGGTGCCGGGATCCGCCAGCTTGAAGCGCGGGCCGGCCTGGGTCAGGATGTCCTGTAGGGTCGATACCGGTGCGACCGCCAGTTTGGCAAAGGTGTTGATCCCAGCGGCGCGGAGCAGGCGCGCGATCTGCGGCCCGATGCCTTCGATGATTTCCAGATTCTCTTCGCTGGTCACCGCGAACCCGGCGGCCCTTGCCTTGGCGAAGTCCACCGCGCTCCGCGGTGCCGCCGGCGCGAGCTTCGCGCGACCAAACAGCCAACTTGCCAACCAGCCGAGCAGGAAGCCCAGCAACAACTACCAGAAACAGCAGGTCAAACCGCTCATGTTTTACCCTCGTATGTGTTTGGAAAGAAGCGCAG
Source organism: Burkholderiales bacterium (assembly GCA_021298875.1). Lineage (GTDB taxonomy): Bacteria > Pseudomonadota > Gammaproteobacteria > Burkholderiales > Burkholderiaceae_F > JAJTHJ01. The sequence goes on from JAJTHJ010000382.1 coordinate 707, forward strand.
CACTGCAACGCGGGGCGGACTCTAACAGCGCAAGACGACGTGCGCGCTACATTCGAAACTTTCGTTTTTCGGCTTGCGGACTGGGGGAAATCCATGGATATCGAGAGCAGGACATTCATCGTCACCGGCGGCGCGTCGGGGTTGGGCGGCGCCACGTCGCGGATGCTCGCGGCCCACGGCGGCAAGGTGGTGATCGCCGACGTGCAGGCGGACAAGGGCGAGGCCCTGGCGGCCGAACTCGGCGCCGGCGTGAAGTTCGTCAAATGCGATGTCGCCTCCGAAGCGGACGGCATGGCCGTGGTCGATGCGGCGCTGGCGCTCGGCACGCTGCGCGGACTCGTCAACTGCGCCGGCATCGCCATCGGCGAGAAGACAGTCGGCAAGGACGGCCCGCATGCGCTGGCGAGCTTTGCGCGCGTGATCGGCATCAACCTGATCGGCAGCTTCAACATGATCCGGCTCGCCGCCGACGCGATGAGCAAGCAGGCGCCTGAAGCCACCGGCGAGCGCGGTGTGATCGTCAACACCGCGTCGGTCGCGGCCTTCGACGGACAGATCGGGCAGGTGGCCTACGCGGCGTCCAAAGGCGGCATCGTCGGCATGACGCTGCCGGTGGCACGCGACCTCTCCCGAGTCGGCATCCGCTTCATGACCATCGCCCCCGGCATCTTCGAAACGCCGATGCTGCTCGGCATGCCGCCCGAAGTGCAGGAATCCCTCGGCAAACAAGTGCCCTTCCCCTCACGCCTGGGCAAGCCCGCCGAATACGCCGACCTCGTCCGCGCCATCCTCGGCAACGTCATGCTGAATGGCGAGACGATCCGGCTCGACGGCGCCATCCGCATGCAGCCCAAATGAATTCAGCGACTTACAAAATAGGGGTCAGACCCCTATTTTTTGTTCTTACAGCGCTGGGGCTGGCGGGGTGTGCGTCGGCGCCGGAGTTGCCGGTGCAACCGGAGCCACCCACCGGGTTCCGCGCTGGAGTGACGACGGCCACGGCGACCAAGCACATGGCGGCCGCGGCAAATCCGCTGGCCACCGAAGCGGGCCGCGCGATCCTGCGGCAAGGCGGCTCGGCGGTGGATGCGGCGATAGCGATCCAGATGGTGCTCACACTGGTCGAGCCGCAAAGCTCCGGCATCGGCGGCGGCGCGTTCATCATGCATTGGGACGGCAAACGCGTGCAGGCATTCGACGGCCGCGAGACGGCGCCGCGCGAGGCCGACGAAAACCTCTTCATCGTCGACGGCAAGCCGATGGCGTTCTACGACGCGGTGGTCGGCGGTCGCTCGGTGGGCACGCCGGGCGCGCTGCGCGTGCTGGAAGCCGCGCACAAGCAGCACGGCAAGCTGCCTTGGGCGCAGTTGTTCGAGCCGGCGATCAAGCTGGCCGAGCAAGGCTTTGCGATCTCGCCGCGGCTGGCGGCGCTGATCGAGCAGGACAAGTACCTCGCGCGCGACCCTACGGCCCGCGCCTACTTCTACAACGCCGACGGCACGCCGAAGAAAGCCGGCACGCTGCTGCGCAATCCGGAGCTTGCCGCCACGCTGCGCGCGATCGCGCAACAGGGACCGGATGTCCTTTATCGCGGCACCATCGGCGTGGACGTGGTCGCCAAGGTGCGCGCGCAAGCCAACGTCGGCCGACTGGGCACGAGCGACCTCGTGGAGTACGAAGCCAAGGAACGCACGGCGATCTGCACCGACTACAAGCGCTGGCGCGTCTGCGGCATGCCGCCGCCGTCCTCGGGCGGCATCGCGGTCGCGCAGATGCTTGGCATCTTTGCCAACCGCAACATCGCAGTGGTGCCGCCGGCGGAAAAGAACGGCAGCTTGCAGCCGCAGGCCGATGGCGTGCACCTCTTCAGCGAAGCCGGCCGGCTCGCCTTTGCCGACCGTAACCTGTACGTCGCGGACAGCGACTTCGTCGCGGTGGACGTGGCGGGGCTGATCGACCCGACCTACCTCGCCCAACGCGCCAAGTTGATCGGCGACCGCAGCATGGGCCGCGCGCCGCCGGGCGTGCCGCCGGGAACCAAGTTAAGCTTCGCCCCCGACCGCTCGCCCGATCGCGTGGCGACCTCGCACGTCTCCGTGGTGGACGACTACGGCAACGCCGTGTCGATGACCACCACCATCGAAGACGCGTTCGGCGCGCGGCTGATGGTGCGCGGTTTTCTGCTGAACAACCAGTTGACCGACTTCTCCTTCGCGCCGAGCGAAAACGGCAAGCCTGTCGCCAACCGCGTGCAGCCGGGCAAGCGCCCGCGCTCGTCGATGGCACCCACCTTGGTGTTCGACCGTGCCAGCGGCCAGTTGGTCGCCGCGGTCGGCTCGCCCGGCGGCTCGCAGATCATCGGTTATGTCGCCAAGACGCTGGTCGGGCTGCTCGATTGGGATCTGGACATCCAGCAGGCGATCTCGCTGCCCAACTTCGGCAGCCGCAACGGCCCGACCGAGCTCGAACGCGGTCGCATCGACCCCGCGCTCGTCGGCGAACTCAAAGCGCGCGGCCACGAGGTGCGCGAGATCGACATGACGAGCGGCCTGCAAGGCATCGTCCACACGCGGCTGCCCGACGGCAAGCCCGGCTGGGCGGGAGGTGCCGACCCGCGGCGCGAAGGCGTGGCGCTGGGCGATTGACCGCACCCGCCGCACGGCCATCGCCTGCTAGCCTTCGCGCCCCGCATCCACCCCACCCAAGGAGAACCCCATGACGATCAAGGTCGGCGACCGTCTGCCCGACGGCACGCTGCAAGAGTTCATCGAAGTCGAAACCGCCGGCTGCTCGCTCGGCCCCAACAGCTTCAACGTGGCCGATCTCACCCGCGGCAAGAAGATCGCGATCTTCGGCCTGCCGGGCGCCTTCACGCCCACCTGCTCGGCCCAGCACGTGCCGAGCTACATCAAGCACTACGACGCGCTGCGCGCCAAGGGCGTGGACGAAATCTGGTGCCTGTCGGTCAACGACGCCTTCGTGATGGGCGCCTGGGGCCGCGACCAAAAGGCCGGCGGCACGGTGCGGATGATGGCCGACGGCTCGGCCGAATACACGAAGAAGCTCGGCCTGGAACTGGACCTCGTGTCGCGCGGCCTGGGCATCCGCTGCCAGCGCTTTTCGATGCTAGTTGAAGACGGTGTGGTCAAGACGCTCAACATCGAAGCGCCCGGCAAGTACGAGGTCAGCGGCGCGGAGACGATGCTTGCGCAGCTCGGCTGACGCTTCCGTCCACAGGATGGAAAACGCCGCCCGTGGGCGGCGTTTTCATTTGGTCCGCAGCAGAAAGTCCCGCGGCCGAAAGCCCAGCGCGAACAACAGGCCAAAATAGACCGCCACTGCTGCACCGATGGTGCCGCTCATCCACGCCACCCGCAGCAACGGCGTGGACTGCATCGCCACCCAGTCGAAACGCGAATTGGCAAACCACAGCAGCGCCGCCAGCGCCGCCAGCGGCAGCAGGAGCTTGGCGAAAAACAGTGCCCAATCCGCCCGCGGCCGGTAGATACCGCGCCGGCGCAGCACCCACAGCAACAGGCCGGCATTGGCGAGCGCACCCAGACTGATCGACACCGTCAGTCCCACGTGCGCGAGCCAGGGCACCAGTGCCGCGTTCCCAGCCAGCGTGACCGCGAGCGAGGCCAGGCCGATCGTCACCGGCGTCTTCATGTCCTGCCGCGAGTAGAACGCCGGTGCCAGAATCTTCACCGCAATCAGGCCGAGCAGACCGATCGCGTAGCCGGCCAGCGCCGGCGCGGTCTGCGCTACGTCGCGGGCGGTGAACTTGCCGCCCTGGTAGAGCACGGCGACCATCGCCTCGGCAGACAGCCCCAGCCCGATGGCCGCCGGCAGCGCCAGCAAGCAGGTGAGGCGCAGCCCCCAGTCGAGCAGGCGGCTGTACTCGTCGGCCTGCTCGGCGGCGTACGCACGCGAAAGACTGGGCAGCAGCACGGTGCCGAAGGCCACGCCCAGCAGCGCCGTCGGAAACTCCATCAGCCGGTCCGCATAGCTGATCCACGAGACGCTACCGGTCGCCAGATGCGAGGCGATGTTGGTGTTGATGACGATGGCGATCTGCGCGACCGACACCGAGAACACCGCTGGCCCCATCAGCAGCAGAATGCGGCGCACGGCCGGGTCGCGCGCCGATGCGCGCAGGCCCGACCAGCGTGGCAGCATGCCGATCTTCGCCAGCGCCGGCACCTGGATCGCCAGTTGCGCCGCGCCGCCGAGCAGCACCGCCGCGACCAGCGCCCAGATCGGCTGCGCCAGATGCGGCGCCAGCCACAGCGAGAAGGCAATGAAGGCGATGTTGAGCAGCGTCGGTGTGGCCGCCGGTACCGCAAAGCGCTCATAGGTGTTGAGCACGCCCGCCGCGCAGGCCACCAGCGACATGAAGAGGATGTACGGGAACATCCAGCGCGTCATCGCGGTGGCGA
>JAJTHJ010000167.1 GCA_021298875.1 Burkholderiales bacterium
GGGAGGACATGGAACGAACTCCAAAGGGAAAGGGGCGAATCGCCTCGAAGCTTAGCCGCTGGCGGCCGCGGTCCGCGGCAGCGGTAAACCCTAGCGGCGCAAATGCACGGCGCGCCGCGGCAGATCGAGCACCGAGTGCAGCCGCAGGCCGACATAGGCGGCGCGACCGTTGGGCACGCGGAAGCGCTGCCGCGCGTGGCCCAGCACCAGCACCGTACGGAAACCCAGCGCGCGCGCCGCCTTAAGATTCTTGGGACTGTCTTCGACCAGCACCGCGGCGCCGGGCGCCACCCGCTCGCGCGCCAGCATTGCGCGCAGCATCAGCCGCGACGGCTTGGGGCGGAACTGCCCGTGCACGCGCATCGACTCGATCGCGTAACGGCGGTCGACGTGATGGTGCAGCCGCAGCTCACGCAGCACCGCCTGCGCGTAGGCGTCCGGCGCGTTGGTCAGCAGCAGCTTGCGGCCAGGCAGCCGGGCGAAGAGCCGGGTCAAGCCGCGCTCGGCGCGCAGCAACGCGGCGATGTCGAAGTCGTGCGTGGTGCGCAGGAAGTGATGCGGATCGACCGCGTGGTGCCGCACCAGCCCGAGCAGGGTCGCGCCGTAGCGCCGCCAGTAGTCGCGCCGCAGATGGTCGGCAGTGGCGCGGTCCACCGCCAGATGGCGCATCACGTAGTCAGTCATGCCGCGATCGATCGCGCCGTAAATCGCGTGCGAGGCGTGGTGCAGCGTGTCGTCGAGGTCGAAGAACCAGACGGGGCGGGGCATCCTCAGCGTGCCCGGATTTTCGTCCCGACCCCGGCGTCGGTCAGGATTTCCAGCAGCAGGCAGTGATCGACGCGGCCGTCGATGATGTGCACGGCGTTGACGCCGCTGTGCGCGGCTTCGAGCGCCGACGAAATCTTCGGCAGCATGCCGCCGGAGATCGTGCCGTCGGCAAAGGCGTCGTCGATCTGCTTGGCGGTCAGGTCGGTCAGCAGCTTGCCGCCCTTGTCGAGCACGCCGGGCGTGTTGGTCAGCAGCACGAGTTTTTCGGCCTTCAGAATCTCGGCCATCTTGCCGGCGACCAAGTCGGCGTTGATGTTGTAGGTCTGCCCGTCGGCGCCGACGCCGATCGGCGCGATCACCGGGATGCAGCCGCCGTGCTCCAGCGTGCGCACCACCGAAGGGTCGATCTTCTCGATCTCGCCGACGAGGCCGATGTCGTGCAGCTTGGCCGGATCGTCCTTGTCCACAATCTGCATCCGCCGCGCGCGAATCAGCCCGCCGTCCTTGCCGGTCAGCCCCACCGCCTGGCCGCCGTGGCGGTTGATGAGAGTCACGAGTTCACCCTGCACTTCGCCGGCGAGCACCCATTCGACGACACCCATCGTCTCGGTATCGGTCACGCGCATGCCCTGCACGAAGGTGGACTTCTTGCCCACGCGCTCCAGCGCCTGATCGATCTGCGGGCCGCCGCCGTGCACCACCACCGGATTCATGCCGACGAGCTTCAACAGCACCACGTCGCGGGCGAAGCTCTCCTTCAGCCGCTCGTCGATCATCGCGTTGCCGCCGTACTTGATGACGATGGTCTTGCCGTGAAAGCGGCGGATGTACGGCAGCGCCTCGGACAGCGTCTCGGCCTTGAGATCGGGGGGGATGTGCGCGCGGTCCATGGCGGCGGGGCGGGGGAGGAAAAGCGGCGGCAGTGTAGCGAAGCGCCCTACCGGTGAATGCCGCACAATCGCCGCAACGTCACTCTTGGAGGTTCGCGATGGAACAGGTTTTCCGCATCGAAGGCATGCACTGCGGCGGTTGCGTCAACCGCGTGACCAAAGCGCTTAAGACGATTGCCGACGAGGCCACCGTCACGCTCGACCCGCCGCAGGCGGTGTTGTCGGTCGAGGCACCGCTGCCGCTGGACGCCGTGCGGGCGGCAGTGGCGAAGGCGGGGGATTACGGGGTCGAAGCCGCCTAGCGGCGCCTACGCATCGCCGCGAGAACAGCTGCGCTCGCGGCAAAGACCTGTGGCAAGCTACGCGGCACCCCGTTGGCAACACCTCGGAGCGTGCAATGACGACAACGGTCGAAACCTTGGAAGCCGAACTGCTGAAACTCGCCCCGGCCGAGCGAGCGCGACTGCTGGACCGGCTCGTCGCGAGTCTCGATCGGGATGCCGAAGTCGAAGCCGCATGGGACGAAGTGGCCGACCGCCGTGAGGCCGATCTCGCGTCCGGCAAGATCGCGGTGGTTTCCATCGAAAGCACGCTTGCTCGACTGGAAGCGCGCTTCCCGGGATGAGGGCGACCCTCCATCCGGAGGCCGAGCGCGACGTGATGGCGGCGGCGGAGTTCTATGCGACTGAAGGGTCGCCGCTCGTCGCGGCCCGCTTTGTTGCCGAGTTTCGACGGACGACCTCCCTGCTCGCCGACAACCCCGGCCTCGGCGCACCGCGGTCGCGAGGGCGACGGGCTTTTCCGATGCGGGTGTTTCCCTACACGGTCGTCTATCGTGTCGTCGAGAACGAGATCAGGGTGCTCGTCGTCCGTCACCAACATCGACACCCCGACTTCGGCGCAAGGCGCCGATAGTCGGCCCCCCTCAAGCTTCGTCCAACAACTTCTTGACGAGCTGCTTGTCGCGCTGCCGCTCCGCCTTGCGGCTCGGGCCGTGCGCGCCGGCGGCGCGCTGGCGGGCGGCGACGGCCAGCAGGTTGCGCGGCTTGAGCTTGCGCCGCGGGCCTTTGATGACGAGCTTGACCGCCGCCTTGCTCATTGCGGCTTGCGGTCGTTGCCGGGTGGCGGCGGGGCGCGGCGCAGGCTCGGGTCGAGCTTCTGCGCGGCCTTGACCAGCAGATGCGCGGACACCGGCGCGGTCAGGAATACGAGCGCGACGATCAGGATCTCGTGCAGGCTCGTCGCACCGGTGGCGGCAAAGTAAATGAGCGCCGCGAGCAGCACGCCGCCCACGCCGACCGTGCCGACTTTGGACGGCCCGTGCAGGCGCTTCAGAAAGTCGTCGAACTTGACCAGCGCCACCGCCGAGATCAGCGCAAAGGCGCTGCCCACCACGAGCAGCACGGCGACGACGATTTCGACCGCAAGCGGCAGCGGGTTCATTCGACCACGTCCCCGCGCAGGAAGAACTTCGACAGCACCGCGGTGCAGACGAAGCCCAGCATCGCCACCACCAGCGCCGCCTCGAAGAAAAGCTGCGTGCCCCAGGCCATGCCCAGCACGATCAGCAGGGCGAGCGAGGTGATGTACAGCGCATCGAGCGCCAGCATGCGGTCGGGCAGCGCCGGGCCGCGCAGCAGGCGCCAGCCCGCCAGCAGCATCGCCAGCGTCAACGCGCCGGCGGCCCACGGCAGCACGTAGGGCAGGATCATCCGAAAATCTCCAGCAACGGGCGCTCGTAACGTTCCTTGATCGAGCGGATCAGTTCCGCTTCGTCGCCGACGTCCAACCCGTGCACCAGCAAGTACTTGCGGTCGGGGCTGAGGTCGGCAGTCAGTGTGCCCGGCGTCATCGTGATGATCGCACCGAGCACGGCGATGCCGTGCGGGCTGGTGAGGTCGAGCGGCACCCAGACGAAGCCAGGCTTGAGCCGCGCCTGCGGCCCGAGCACCGCGCGTGCGACCTGCCAGGCCGACACCACCACGTCCCACAGCACGATGGCGGTCAGCCGCAGCACGGTCGCCCAACTGCGCGGCTGCGGCGGATCGGGCCGCAGCGGCGCGAGCAGCAGCGGCAGCGCCACCGCGAGGATCGCTGCCAGCAGCAGGTGCGCGGGGTCGAGCGTGCTGTTGAGCAGCAGCCACGCGACGAACGACACCGCCGAGGTCAGCGGCGCGGGCAACAGGCGTTGGCGCAGGGTCTTCATTGCGGCTTGCTCCAGCCGGGTTGCTTGCGCGGCTCGTATTCCGGCGGCACCGGGTCGGCGCCGAGCACGGCTTGCAGGTAACTCTGCCGTTCGAGCAACTGCCGTGCGGTGGCCTGCGCGTAGGCGGTCAGCGGGCCGGCACCGACGCTGCTGGCGATCAGCAGCGCGCCGA
>JAJTHJ010000120.1 GCA_021298875.1 Burkholderiales bacterium
CGCGCGCTCACACAGGCCAGCGTCTGCGCCGGCGCCGACTTCAGCACGACGTCCCAAAGGGGCGGCTGCTCGGCCTGCGCCAGCAGCGCCAGCCGCGTGTCCAGCCGGGCCAAACGTTCGGCGGCGGCCGACGCTTCGCGGGCGATCTGGGCGCGGCGCTCGGCGAGTGCCGAGGCCAGCGCGGCGTCGGCGTCGGGCCGGTCGATCAGCCCGGCCAGATCCTTCAGCGGTAGCCCAAGATCCGACAGGGCACGGATGCGGTGCAGCCGCGGCAACTGCGCCGCCGAGTACGAGCGATAGTCGGTAAAGCGGTCCACCTGGGCCGGCCGCAGCAGGCCGAGTTCGTCGTAGTGGCGCAGCATCCGCACGGACACTTGCGCGATTCGGGAGAATTCGCCGATCCGGAACATGGCGGGCCGGATTGTGGCGCAGTCTCGCGCCCGTGCCGAACTCACTTTCCATGCTGGCAAGCGATCTCGTTTATGCGATGGCGGCGGCCTTGCTGCTGCCGGCGCTCGCCTGGCGCGACCGCGCTCGGCGCGGCTACGCGCTGCTCTTTGTCGCTCTGCTGGCGCTGTATCTGCTGCTGCCGGCCTTTGCCGGCCCGCTGCATGCGCCGGTGCCGCTGCCCGACGCGACTTGGACGGCCGCGCCCTGGCTGCGGCAGGCGGTCACGCTGGTACTGCTGGGGGTGGCCGCACTGTGGCTGGTGCGCACGCTGGGCTTCACGCGCGCCGAGCTTGGCCTGACCCTCGCGCAGCGCCCCGGCTCGCTCGTCCCGTGCGTCGTCGTCGCGCTGATGGCGGTGGCCGCCAACTACGCGGTGAGCAGCCTGTCGTCGTTCCGGTTGCCGCCGGTGCCGCTGGAGGTATGGCTGTACCAGGCCACGGCGCCGGGGCTGGTGGAGGAGCTGGCGTTTCGCGGTCTGCTGCTGGCGCTGGCCGACCGCGCTATGCCGCCTGCGCGAAGCTTGGCCGGTGCGCAGCTTGGCTGGGGCGCGCTCGTCGTCACACTGGTCTTCTGGGCGCTGCACGGCTTCTCGCTCGGCACCGCGCTCGGCGTGCTGCCGGCTGCACTGCTCTACGTCTGGTTGCGTGCCCGCAGCGGCAGCCTGCTGTGGCCGGTGCTGGCGCACAATCTGTGGAATCTCTCCGTCCTTGCTGCCCACCTCTAAATCGCCATGCCCAAGCTTTTCGAACCGCTCACCCTGCGCGCGCTCACCCTGCCCAACCGGATCATGGTCTCGCCGATGTGCCAGTACTCGGCCGTCGATGGCCGCGCGACCGACTGGCACTTCGCTCATTTGGGTTCGCTCGCCCTGTCCGGCGCGGGGCTGCTGTGTCTGGAGGCGACCGCGGTGGCGCCCGAGGGGCGTATCACGCCCGGCTGTCTCGGGCTGTGGGACGACGCTTGCGAAGCGGCGCTGGCGCCGGTGGTGCGGATGATCCGCAACGTGTCGCCGATCAAGCTGGCCATTCAGCTGGCGCATGCCGGCCGCAAGGCCTCCAGCGCCCGGCCCTGGGAGGGCGGAAAACTCATCGCGCCCGCCGCCGGCGGTTGGTTGCCGGTGGCGCCGAGTGCGGTGCCGCACGCGGTGGACGAGGCGGCGCCGCGCGAACTGTCGCGTGCGGAAATCGCGGCGCTGCCCGCCGCGTTCGGCGCCGCCGCGCAACGCGCCGCACGGTTGGGGTTCGATGCGATCGAAGTGCACATGGCGCACGGCTATCTGCTGCACGAGTTCTTGTCGCCGCTCGCCAACCAGCGGACCGACGAGTACGGTGGCTCGTTCGACAACCGCGTGCGGCTGCCGCTGGCGGTGTTCGATGCGGTGCGCGCGGCGTTTCCCGCCGAGCGCCCGGTCGGCGTGCGCGTCTCGGCGACCGACTGGCTCGACGGCGAAGACAGCTGGACGCTGCCGCAAACGGTGGAACTCGCCCGGCGGCTGAAGGCGCGCGGTTGCGATCTCATCGACGTTTCCAGCGGCGGCATCTCGCCGCGGCAGAAAATCGCGCTCGGCCCCAGCTATCAAGTGCCGTTGGCCGAAGTCGTGCGCAGCGAGGCCGGGCTGTCCACCGTCGCGGTCGGGCTGATCGCCGATCCGCACCAGGCTGAGGCCATCGTTGCCAACGGCCAGGCGGACATGGTGGCGCTGGCCCGTGCGTTTCTCTACGACGACCGCTGGGCCTGGCGCGCGGCTGCGGCGCTGGGCGGGCAGGTCTATGGCCCTCCGCCCTACTACCGCGGCCTGCCCGCCGGCACGCCGCGCATCTTTGGCGATGCGTCGGTCGGACAGCGTTGAGTCGCAAGCGGCTGCGTACAATCCGCTGGGCTTTGCCACCGCGAGGCCGATCATGCTGACCGCTGTCCCCAAGTCCCCGCCCGTCGCTTCACCGCTTGCTTCCACGCAGGAGATCGTCGAGGAAATCCGCCGCGGCAACATCGTCGTGCTGGTCGACGACGAAGATCGCGAAAACGAGGGCGATCTGGTCTTTGCCGCGGACTTCGTCTCGGCCGAGAAGATCAACTTCCTGTCCAAGTACGGCCGCGGGCTGGTCTGCATGCCGATTACTGCTGAGCACGCGGCGCGCCTGAATCTGCCGCCGATGGCAGCCCAAAACCGCACCGTGCACGGCACCAACTTCACGGTCGCGATCGAAGCGGCCGAGGGTGTCAGCACCGGCATCTCCGCCGCCGACCGCGCGCACACGATCCGCGTGGCCACCCGACCCCACGCCAAGGCCGCCGACATCGTGCAGCCGGGGCACGTGTTCCCGCTGGTCGCCCAGCCGGGCGGCGTGCTGATGCGCGCCGGCCACACCGAAGCCTGTTGCGATCTGGCGCGCATGGCCGGCCTGACACCCGCCGCCGTGCTGTGCGAAATCATGAACGACGACGGCAGCATGGCGCGGCTGCCGGACCTGATTCCTTTTGCGCAAAAGCACGGACTCAAGATCGGCACGATTGCCGACCTGATCCACTACCGTGCTGCCAACGAGTCGATCATCGAGCGCATCGGCCAACGCCAGGTGCGCACGGCGGCGGGCGAATTCCGCCTGATGGTCTACCGCGACACGCCGAGCGGCAATGCGCATGTGGTGCTGGTGCGCGGCGCCTGGACGGCCCACGACGAGGTGCTGGTGCGCGTGCACGAGCCGACCTCCGTGCTCGACCTGATCGACACCGACGTCAGCCTGCACTCGTGGCCGGTTGCCCGCGCGCTGGCGACCATCGCGCAGGCTGGCCGCGGCGTGATCGTGCTGCTCAACTGCGGCGAGTCCGCCGCTCAGCTGCTGGGCAAGTTCAACGCGCTGGCCGATCGCGAAGCCGGCCGCGCCCCGGCGCCGCGCGGCACCAAGCTCGACCTGCGCACCTACGGCGTGGGCGCGCAGATCCTGCGCGACCTGGGTGTCGCACGCATGAAGCTGCTCGCCAAGCCGCGCAAAATGCCGTCGATGGCGGGCTACGGTCTGCACGTGACCGGTTATCTGGAGGAGTGATCGGCCATGGCAGTGGACTTCATTGCGCCCGACCTGGACGGCGCCGGCCTGCGTATCGGCCTCGTGCAGGCGCGCTTCAACGAGTGGGCGGGGCAGGCGCTTGCTACGGCTTGCATCGCCGAACTGCTCGCGCTCGGCGTGGACGAGGACGACATCACGCACGTGACCGTGCCCGGCGCGCTGGAGATTCCGGTGGCGCTGCGCAAGCTCGCCGCCAATGAAGACTTCGACGCGCTGATTGCCGTCGGCTGCGTGATCCGCGGCGAAACCTATCACTTCGAAATCGTCTCCGATGTCTCTGCCCGCGGCGTGGCCGAAGTGGCGCTCGCCACCGGGCTGCCGTTGGCCAACGCGATTCTGACCACCGACACCGAAGAGCAGGCGCGCGCCCGCGTCGAAGAAAAAGGCCGCGACGCCGCGCGCGTGGCGGTCGAGATGGCGAATCTCTTGTGGAACCTCGACGACGCCGGCGAAGAAGACGGCGCCGAGGAAGACGAGGACTGAGTGTCGCCGCAAACCGCTCCCGCAAAGCCCGAACGCGGCAACCGCAGCGCGCGCCGCCGTGCGCGCGAACTGGCGCTGCAAGGGCTGTATCAATGGCTGGTCGGCGGCCAGGACGTCGCCGCGGTCGAAGGCCACTTGATGGAAGCCGAAGGCTTCGACCGCGCCGACCGCGAGCACTTTCGCGCGTTGCTGCACGGTGCGATCGACGGCGCGCCCGAACTGCGCGCGCGCTTTGCCCCGCTGATCGACCGCGACGTGGCGCTGTTGTCGCCCGTGGAGCACGCGATCCTGCTGATTGGCACCTACGAGTTGCAGCGCCACCCGGAGATTCCGTTTCGCGTGGTGATCAACGAAGCGGTGGAACTCGCCAAGAGCTTCGGCGGCACCGAAGGCTTCAAGTACGTCAACGGCGTGCTGGATAAGGTGGCGGCGGAAGTGCGCGGCGCGGAAGCCAGCCGAGGCTAGCCGTGGGGGAGAAACACGACCACCTCTTCAAGCGCGAGGCGGTCGAGTGGCGTGTCTGGGTCGGGCTGGCCTCGATTTGCGCTGGCGTCACAACAATGCCGCTGGGGTTCTGGTTTGCCGGACATGCCGTGACAGCCACCGGCTTTCTTCTGTTTTTCGCCGGCGCGGCGCTGTTTGCTACGGAGCGCCAGTTTCAGCGCGTGCTTCGCACGGAACGGGAAGCAAACGTGCACAGCCGGCACCCCGGACTCGTCGGCGGTGACGTCCACAATCATTCGGGTTGGCTTTCGGGCTGGAGAAAGTCGGGTCCGACGATCGAGGCATCGGACCCGTCTGGAGGTGGTGGCGAAACTTCGGGCGGCGACTGACGCGGTTCGATGGGTGAATTCGAACTGATCGCCCGCTACTTCACGCGCCCGCCCGCGGCGGGCGGGATGGTGGCGCGCGGCGTAGGCGACGACTGTGCGGTGCTCGACCTGGGCGACCGCTGGCTGGCGTTGACGACCGACATGCTGGTCGAGGGGCGGCACTTCTTCGCCGGCGCCGAACCGGAAGCGCTCGGGCACAAGGCGCTGGCGGTTAACTTGTCTGATCTGGCAGCGGCGGGGGCGGCGCCGCGCTGCTTCTTTCTGGCGCTGGCGCTGCCGCAGGCGGACGAGGTCTGGCTGGCGGCGTTCTCGCGCGGAATGCTGGCACTGGCCGATGCGCACGGCTGCACGCTGGCGGGCGGCGACACCACTCGATCTTCCGCGGGAGGCCCGCTGACGATTTGCATCACGGCGGTTGGCGAGACGCCGCCCGGTGCGGCGCTCAGTAGGGCCGGCGCGCTGGTGGGCGACGATCTGTGGGTTTCGGGCGAGGTGGGCGATGCGGCGCTGGCGCTGGAACGCCTACGGTCTGCCGTCGCCCCGGCGCAGGCCGGGGCCCAGTGTCTTTGCAGCACGACACTGGGCCCCGGCCTGCGCCGGGGCGACGGCGCGCTCGACGCCATCCGCCAACGCCTCGACCGCCCCGAACCCCGCGTCGCGCTCGGCCTGCGCCTGCGTGGCTTGGCTTCGAGTTGTATCGACGTCTCCGACGGGCTGCTCGGCGATCTCGGCCACATCCGCGAGCGGTCGGGCGTGGGGGCGGAACTGTTGTGGTCCGCGGTTCCGCGCTCGCCCACGCTGCGGGCACAGCCGCCAGAGGTGGAACAACGCTGCGCGCTTGCCGGCGGCGACGACTACGAAGTGCTTTTCACCGCTGCGCCCGCGCAGCGCGACGCGGTACAGACGGCGGGCGCCGCGGCGGGTGTTGCGGTCAAGCGGATCGGCCGCATCACGGCCGAGCCGGGCTGCCGCGTGCTCGATGCCGACGGTCGCATGATCGACACGGCCGGCCTCGCGTCGTTCGACCACTTTGCGCCATGACCGCGCCGGTGCGCCCGGACGGCAAGTTCCTGCTCGCCCACCCGGCGCACTGGATCGCGCTGGGCCTGGGCAGCGGGCTGCCGCGCATCGCTCCCGGCACCTGGGGCACATTGGCAGGATGGGCGCTCTTCGTCGCGCTCGACCCCTGGCTCGCGGGCGGCGGCTGGCCCTGGGCGGTGCTGGGCGTGTTTGCCGTCGGCGCCTGGGCCGCCCAGGTCACCGGCCGGCACCTGGGCGCGGCGGACTGCTCGCATATCGTGATCGACGAGATCGTCGCCTTCTGGATCGTGCTGCTGATGTTGCCGGCGGATACCGCGTATCCGGTCGTGCAGCAGGCGGCGGCCTTTCTGATCTTCCGTTTGTTCGATATCGTGAAGCCGCCACCGATCCGCGCGGTGGACATTCGCTTCAAGAACGGGCTGGGCGTGATGGCGGACGATCTGATCGCGGCCTTCTACACGCTGCTGGTGTTTGCTCTTTGGGTGCGGCTCACATGACCGACGTTGCACACCGGCTCTACACGCTGGCCGAACGGCTGGGCGGCCTGCTGCATGCGCAGCGGCTCGTGCTCGCCACGGCCGAGTCGTGCACCGCCGGCGGCATCGGTTTTGCGGTCACGCAGACCCCCGGCTCCAGCGCCTGGTACGACCGCGGCTACATCACCTACTCCAACGAATCCAAGCAACAGATGCTGGGCGTACCCGGCAAGTACCTGGCCGCGTACGGCGCGGTCAGCGAGCCGGTGGCGCGCGCGATGGCGCTGGGCGCGCTGGCGCACGGCCACGCACAGATCGCGGTGGCGGTGACCGGCATCGCCGGCCCCGACGGCGGCAGCGCGGACAAGCCCGTGGGCACGGTCTGCTTTGCCTGGGCGATGCAGCGCGACCCGGCCGGTGCGCCCTGGGCCAAGACCGCCGCGCTCCACTTCGACGGCGACCGCGCGGCGGTGCGCACGCAAACCATCGTCGCTGCACTGGAAGGGTTGATCGACTTGCTGGTCGAGCGGCAGGATGTTTAGCTGGTCAGCGGGTCGCCGACGTGCAGGGCGCGCTTGGCCCGCCCTTACCCGACGCTGCGCCAGCGGACGTGAAGGATGTACTCTTCGTCGGCCACGGAGACTGCTCCCGGTTGTGGCAGCTCTGGCAGATGTACGACCGTACAGCGTCGAGGCAAACGCCAGGGTGGCGGAGCAGCCCGCCGGTTAGTGCGCCTGCCTCCGCCTATCCCTGGCATGGAGTTTCAAGCGATACCAATTCTACGAATCTTCGATGAAGCCAAGGCAAAGCAGTTCTATCTGGAATTCCTGGGAATGACACTCGACTGGGAACATCGCTTCGAGCCAAATTTTCCAATTTATATGCAGGTATCCAAGGGCGATCTCGTCTTTCACTTGAGCGAACATTCGGGCGACTGCACACCGGGCAGTAAGGTTTTTGTCAACGTAAGGGATCTCGATTCACTTTATCGTGAGGTCGCCTCTCGGCCATACAAGTACAGCAAGCCAGAGATTGAGCAAGCTCCTTGGGGCGATCGGTGTTTTACAGTAATCGATCCATTTTCAAACAAGGTGCTCTTTAATGAATCGTCGGACATGTAGCCATGCGTACAGTCGGACAGTGGATAGAAAAGGACCCAACAGGGCTTGGGGTCGAGGTATCTTTCGACTTAAAGTGTCGCTGCGATGCCGACGACGGTCGGTCTCGTTTATCCATGTCCCGGGGCCGACCGTCAGCTGAAGTTTTGCGCCCGAAACGAGGCTCCGGCTCTCGCCGGAGCGACGGAGCTGGTTGATGCCTCCGCCTGCCGAAACTACGCCCCCACTCTTTACGGCTGATTTCTCCTTTGAACGCCGCCCCGGCAAAAGCATCGCGCTCGCCGTGCGTCACAACGTCGGCGCCCATCCGGATCGGCCGCCGCTGTTGCTGCTGCACGGCTTTCCGCAGACGCATGCGATCTGGCACAAGGTTGCACCTGCGCTCGCGCAGCGCTACACGCTGGTGATGCCCGATCTGCGCGGCTATGGCGATTCCGACAAGCCGCCGAGCAGCGCCGACCACGCGCCCTACAGCAAGCGCGCGATGGCGGCCGACGTGGCGGCGCTGATGCGCGGGCTGGGCTTCGACCACTACTTCGTCTGCTGCCATGATCGCGGCGGGCGCGTCGCGCACCGGCTGGCCCTCGATTTTCCGCAAGCGGTGCGCAAGCTGATGCTGCTCGACATCTCGCCCACCGCAACGATGTACGCGGCGACCGACATGGCGTTTGCGCGCGCCTACTACCACTGGTTCTTCCTGATCCAGCCCGAGCCGCTGCCGGAGACGCTGATCGGCGCAGCACCGGGCTTTTATCTGCGCAACAAGCTCGGTGGCTGGGGCTCACGCGGCACGAGTTTCTTCGACCCGCGCGCACTGGCCGAATACGAGCGCTGCTTCACCCCCGCGACGATCCACGCGATGTGCGAGGACTACCGCGCCGCCGCCGGCATCGATCTGCAACACGACGCGGCCGATGAGCGCATCCAGTGCCCGGTGCACGTGCTGTGGGGCGAGCGCGGCGTGGTGAACAAACTCTTTTCGCCGGTCGCCGACTGGCAGGCCAAGTGCGCCGCGCCGGTCACGGGCCGCGCGGTGCCGAGCGGGCACTTCATTCCGGAAGAGCAGCCCGATAGCCTCTTCGACGAAGTTTCCGGATTTGCCCGATAAGTCGCCATTGGCCAAGGTGGCGCAAGCGCCGCTGGCTTAGCACCGCGCCAACCTACGCAGACCGGCCGGGCACGCCGCCAAAGGGTCGGGCAATCGAGGCAAGATCGCAAGGGCTGGCATCGCCACGCAGCCGGCCCGCGCCTGCACTCATTGCGGGGTGACGACGATGGTTAGCGTGTCGGTGTACGTATAGCCCGTGGAGGGAAGCGTCCGAAATCCCAAATGCAGCTTCAGATGGTCGGTCGAGCAGGCCGCGGCGGAAGTCCGCACGAGAGAACCGGGAATGGTCGTGATGAACGAAGAGCCGTTCGCGTCGGACCTCGCGTCGAGCACGGAAGCGTTGACGTCTGTCAGTGCGACCTTGTACTTCACGAAGCTTCCGCTGCCCGCGTGCACAAGGCGAAAGGAACCGTCCCCGTTATTGCCGCCATTGCTCGAGGTAAGCGTCAGCGACGCGTTACCGCCCGTGGTTTCGACAACACAGAAGTTGAAACTGGTGCCGTTCGTGACGGCTCCCTCGACCAGCGCCGTAAAGGCATAGGTGGGCGCTCCCAGCGAGTTGTTCAACGTGACGTCCGCAAGATTCAGCACCTGCAACAGCCGCGGCGGCGGTGGCGCGTTTGCCGTTACAGCAATCGATGCGCTCGATGAATTGCCAAGCGTCCCCTGGGTTGCGGCCCCCGCGGCGGACATGCACAAGGCGGCCGTCAGGGCAACAAACACCGAGATCCTGTCTTGGCGCGAAGGTCCACTCCGGCTGGGTTCAAGCTTATGGATTTGTGTCGGTTCAATGGTCATTAGTCTGACTCCCATCCAGAGGAAGATAGATTTTAAAGGCAACGGCGTCGCCCAAGTCGAGAAAGGCTGCGTAGGTCACTTCTCTCTGACCTTGGTCAACCGGGCAAGGTTCCGGCGCCCGATCGCGATGGGTCTCCTCTGTGCCTGGCCGACGCGGCTGTGCGCCTGATGGACGCTGCAGCGCGCTCAGCCGCCTGGCGCGCGTGCCAGCAGGCCGGCGGCGGCGCTGTCGGCAACGATGGTTGTGTCGATCCGTGCGACTCGGCCAGCCGGGATCAAGAGGTCGGCGGCCGCGAGACGCGCGAGCATCGGCGCCTTGTCCGCGCCGGTCACGAGCCAAAGCCGACGGCGCGATCGATCGATGGCTGGAAAAGTCAGCGTCATCCGCCGCCGACCCTTGTACTCGGCGGTGACGGCAACGTAGCGGTCGGTGAGATCGAGTGCGGCGTCGCCGGGGACGAGCGAGGCGGTATGGCCGTCGGCACCCAAGCCCAGGTGGACGAGGTCGAGCGCTGGCGGCTCGCCCGCGAGCGCGGTCAGTGTGGCTGCGTATGAAAGCGTGGCGGCGTCGAGGTCGGCGGCTTCGACCGGCAGCGCATGCACTTGCGCGGCCGGGATCGGCACCCGTTGCAGCAGATGCGAGCGGATATGCGTCAGGTTGCGCTCGTCGCTGCCGGCTAGTGCCATGCGCTCATCGACCTGGAACAGATGCGTCGCCGACCACGGCAGATCGAGCGTGGCCAGCGCATCGAGCATCAACCACGGCGTGCGCCCGCCGCTGACTGCCAAGAGGAAGCGTCCGCGCGCGGCCACGGCCTGCTGCGCCTGCGCAGCGATAAACCGGGCTGCCGCGCGGGCTGCATCGAGCGCCCTGTCGCAGACGTGCAGTGCGAGCGCCATTGGCACGCGGTCAGGACGCAGCGCGCCGCGCCACCGCCGGATCGGCCCAACCGCCCGGCGGCTGCAACTGCGCATCGGCCTGCGGCGGGCCCCAACTGCCGGCGGCGTACGAATGCACGGGCGTGTCGGCGGCCAACACCGGATCGACGATGCGCCAGGCTTCTTCCACATAGTCCTGCCGCGCGAACAGCGTGGCGTCACCGGCCAGCGCGTCGGACAACACGCGGTCATAGGCATCGCGCTCGCGGGCGCCGGGGCGGTGGCTCGCCATCAGCTCGACCTGCCGGCCGACCATCTCGCCGTCGGCGTCCATCACGCTCGCACCCATCGCGATTTCCATGTCGGGGTTGATGCGGAAGCGGATGTAGTTGGGCAGCCCCTCGTGCGTTGGAAACACCTTGGGCGCGCGGCGCAGGCGCACGACGACTTCGGTGCAGGTCATTGCCAGCGCCTTGCCGGCGCGGATGTAGAACGGCACGCCGGCCCAGCGCCAGGAGTCGATCGCGAGCTTCAGCGCGGCGAAGGTCTCGGTGCGCGAATCGGTGGCCACCCCGGGCTCGGCGAGATAGCCGCGGAACTGTCCGCGCACGATGTCGCGCGTGGCCACCGGCGCGATCGACTTCAACACCTTGACCTTTTCGTCGCGCATCGACTCCGCATCGGCGCGCGCCGGCGGCTCCATCGCCAGGTTGGCGAGGATCTGGAACAAGTGGTTCTGCACCACGTCGCGCACGGTGCCCACCTGGTCGAAAAAGGCGCCGCGCCCCTGCACGCCGAAGTCCTCGGCCATCGTGATCTGCACGCTCTTGACGAAGCGCCGGTTCCAGAACGACTCCAGAAACGCATTGGCGAAGCGGAAGAACACCATGTTCTGCACCGGCCGCTTGCCCAGGTAGTGGTCGATGCGGTAGATGCGCGACTCGTCGAAGCAGCCGAGCAGGATGCGGTTCAACTCCTGCGCGCTGGCGCGGTCGCGACCGAAGGGCTTTTCGACGATCACCCGCGCCCCGGCGGTGCAGCCGGACGCCGCCAGTTGCTGCACCACCGTGCCGAACTGCGCCGGTGGAATCGCCAGATAGTGCGCGGGCCGCTGCGCGCCGCCGAGTGCCGTGCGCAGCGCGGTGAAGGTGGCGGGGTCGGCGTAGTCGCCGCGCACGTAACGCAGCCGCTGCGCCAGCGCATCGAAGACCGCAGCGTCCACCTCGCCCTGGCGCGCGACGGCATCGCGCGCGCGGTTGCGCAATTGCCCGTCGCTCCAGGGCGCGCGCGCCACGCCGATCACCGGCACGCGCAAATCGCCGCGCCGCGCCATCGCGTACAGCGCGGGGAAGATCTTCTTGAACGCGAGGTCGCCGGTGACGCCGTAGAAGACGAGGGCGTCGGCGGCTTGGGCGTGGGTCATCGCTGCGTTCCCTCTCTCGTCGTCCCGGCCTGCGCCGGGGCAACGGCGCTTCAGTGTCCGCCCGCCTTTTCCGCGTGCCCCCCAAACTCCGCCCGCAGCGCGGACAGCAGCTTGTTCTGGAACTCCGCCTCGCCGCGCGAAGAAAAGCGCGCGGCCAGCGCGGCGGTCAGCACCGGCGCGGGCACGGCTTCGTCGATGGCGGCCTTGACCGTCCAGCGGCCTTCGCCGGAGTCCGACACGCGGCCGGCAAAGGCGCTCAAGTCGCCGTCGCGCGCCAGCGCGCGTGCAGCCAGATCGAGCAGCCAGGACGAGATCACGCTGCCGCGGCGCCAGAGTTCGGCAATGTCGGCCAGCGGCAGGTCGTACTGGTAGTGCGTGGGGTCGCGCAGCGGCGTGGTCTCGGCATCGACCGTAGGGTCGGCCTTGCCGACGTTGGCACTTCTCAGGATGCCGAAGCCCTCGGCGTAGGCGGCCATGATCCCGTACTCGATGCCGTTGTGAACCATCTTGACGAAGTGCCCGGCGCCGGCCGGCCCGCAGTGCAGATAGCCCTGTTCGGCGGTGCTCGCGGCGGGGTCGCGGCCGGCGGTCGGCTCGATGCTGCCGCGGCCCGGCGCGAGCGCGGCGAAGACCGGGTCGAGCCGGCGCACCACGTCGGCCTCGCCGCCGATCATCAGGCAGTAGCCGCGCTCCAGCCCCCACACGCCGCCGCTGGTGCCGACATCCAGGTAGTGGATGCCGTCGGCGGCGAGTTCGGCGGCGCGGCGCAGGTCGTCCACGTAGTAGGAGTTGCCGCCGTCGATCAGCGTGTCGCCGCGCGCCAGCAGCTGACGCAGTTCGGCGATGGTCGCATCGACCGCGGCGGCCGGCACCATCAGCCAGACCGTGCGGGGTGCGGCGAGCTTGGCCACCAGATCGGCGAGCGAGCCGGCGCCCACCGCGCCTTCGGCCGCCAGTTCGGCCACCGCCTGCGGCGCGCGGTTGTAGACGGCGCAGCTGTGCCCCGCGCGCAGCAGGTGCCGCACCATGTAG